>CABRZY010000045.1 GCA_902475475.1 uncultured Collinsella sp. | reverse complement strand
CGCAACAACCGCATCGGCTTTGTGTTCCAAAGCTATAACCTCATTCCGCATCAGACCATTTTGGAAAACGTGGAGCTGGCGCTCACGCTCACGGGCGTGGGGCATGCCGAGCGCCGCCAGCGTGCGCGCGAGGCGTTGGAGAAAGTCGGCCTGGGCGAGCACGTTAACAAGCGCCCGAGCCAGCTTTCGGGCGGGCAGATGCAGCGCGTGGCCATCGCCCGCGCCCTGATTAATGATCCCGAGATTGTGCTGGCAGACGAGCCGACCGGCGCTTTGGATTCAACGACATCCGTACAGGTCATGGACCTGCTCAAGGACGTGGCGCGCGACCGCCTAGTCATCATGGTCACGCACAATCCCGAGCTGGCGTACCAATATGCCACGCGCATCGTCAATCTGGCGGACGGCAAGATCACCGACGATTCCGATCCCTTCGATGCTGCCAAGGTCGCGCGTCGCGAGGCAAAGCCTACGCGCAAAACCTCGATGAGCTTTGTGACGGCGTTGGGGCTTTCTGCCCGAAACCTCATGACCAAGAAGGGCCGCACGGCCATGACGGCCTTTGCGGGCTCGATTGGCATTATCGGTATCGCGGCGATTCTGGCGCTGTCCAACGGCGTAAACGGCTACATCAAAAAGGTCGAGGAGGATACGCTCTCGAGCTACCCGCTCACCATTTCCAAGCAGGATTACGACCTGTCGTCCATGATGGGCGGACAGGGGGCTGCGGATGATGAGGCGTCCAACGGCGGGGATTTGTCCGACGGTACCGGTGGCAAAGCTAAGGGAACCGATAAGATCCCCGTGGTCACGGCCGTAAAGGATATGTTTGCGAGCGTTAAGTCCAATGACATGACGAGCTTTAAGGCATGGCTCGATGCCGGTGGCGACGGCATCGATAAAGAAGTCAACGCCATTCAGTACGGCTACGGTGTATCGCCGGTTGTCTATCGTGCCGGCAAGGGCGATGAGAAGCCTGTCCGGCTGGTGCCCAACGCCATGACCGAGGCCATGAGCGGAGGCGCGAGCTCGGCGGCAACGGTGAGCATGGAATCCATGGGAACCTCGGTCTTTAACGAGATGATCGACGACCAGAGTCTGCTCGACAGCCAGTACGATGTCGTCGCCGGTCACTGGCCCACGTCCGCCAACGAAGCCGTGATGGTGCTTTCGAGTCGCGGTACGGTGGGCGACTACACGCTCTATAGCATCGGTGCGCTGGATATCGATGAGCTCAACGACCTGGTTAACAGTGCTATGACGGCCGACGGTGGGGTCGAAACGCCCGAGACCGGTACCGACTTTACCTACGACGATGCGTTGTCCACGACGTTTAAGATGCTGTCGCCGGCCGATGCCTATCGTAAAAACGAAGAGACCGGCATGTGGACCGACATGTCTGGCGACGCCGACTTTATGGCTGCCAAGGTTGCCGACGGTATCGACGTGCACATTGTGGGCGTGGTGCGACCTAACGAGACGGCCAATGCGAGCGCGTTGTCTCCGGGCATTGCCTATACACATGCGCTGACTCGCCGGCTTATGGAGCGCGCCGCCGATTCGCAGATTGTGCAAGAGCAGCTTGCCCACCCCGAGACAGATGTGTTTACCGGCAAGTCTTTCGATGAACTGCAGGGCGAGGCCAAGCAAGGCGTGGATCTGGGCAGCATGTTCAGTGTGGACGAGGCGGCGCTCAAGAGCGCGTTCTCGTTCGATGCGTCTGCGCTCTCGGGTGTTGCCGGCGGTATGGACCTGTCGGGTCTTGACTTGTCCGGGCTGGACATTGATCTTTCGGGTGTTGGGAAGGACATCGACTTTGGCGACATCATGGCAAAAGCGCCAACCCCAGATTTCTCGGGTATCTTTGACAGTCTGGAACTCACGCCCGAGCAAATGCAGCAGGTGGGAACGCTTGCCAACCAGCTGTTTGAGGGCTTTTTGCAGTCTGATCAGTTTAAGGCGCTGACACCCGATGATCTTAAGGACGCGTCAAAGCTCGCCGCCGCATTCTCGACGTATCTTGAGAATGATGCCGCAGCCCAGCAATGCCTGGCTCAGCTCAAAGCGCTCGGCGGCGATGCCCTGGCCGAGCGCCTGCAGCAGGCGATGACCGACTATGTGCAAAAGCAGCTGGCTCCGTATCTGCAGCAGGCAATGGATCAGGTGATGAAGTCGATCAGCGATCAGATTGCGGCGACGGTGTCAGCTCAGCTCAAGGCAGGCGCAGCAGGGCTCATGGGCCAGATGGCGACGCGGATGTCGTCGAGTTTTGCTAGCCTGGCGAGCGCCATGCGCGTGGATGCGAGTGCCTTTGCTCATGCCATTCACTTCAACATGGACGCCGAGGATTTGAGTTCGCTCATGATGAGCTATGCCAAGGCGTCGAAGCTCACCTACGACAACAATCTGACCACGTTGGGCTATGCGGACGAGGCAGACCCCATCTCGGTCAAGATTTTCCCGCGCGACTTTGAGGCCAAGGAGCGCGTGCTCGATCACATCGACGCGTACAACAAGCAGGTCAAAGCCTCTGGCCACGATGAGCAGGCAATTTCGTACACCGACTACATGGGCATCATCATGGGTTCGGTGACCGACATCGTGAACACCATCAGCTTGGTGCTCATCGCGTTTGTGAGTATCAGTCTAGTGGTGAGCTCCATCATGATCGGCATCATTACCTACATCAGCGTGCTGGAGCGCAAAAAGGAGATTGGCATCCTGCGTGCGATCGGCGCGTCGAAGCGTAACGTGGCCAACGTGTTCAATGCCGAGACCTTTATCGAGGGCCTTATCGCCGGTGTCTTTGCCATTGTCGTCGTGGTGGCCGTGAGCTTTCCGGTTAATACTTGGGCGCTTGCTGCCAAACAGGTACCCAATCTGATGAGCCTGCCCGTGCAGGATGCGCTGGTGCTCATTGCAATTTCGGTGTTACTGACGGTCGTTGCCGGCCTGCTGCCCGCCCGCAGCGCGTCCAGGAAGGATCCCGTGGAGGCCCTGCGCTCCGAATAATGTGACAAAGGGGCAGTCCCTTTGCCACATTGAGACCCTTGCGAAAATGGGGTCTAATTACCGTTAGGCAGGTTAAGAACTCCCTCTCCCCGCTTAATGCTTGACGAAGAGTCCTCTGGTTTATATACCTATCGGTAGGCATATAGGATGTATTGCCGATAGAAATGGAGCAACCATGACTCTCACCACACCAGCCAAAAAAGATTGTCTCCGTGAAAGCGGCGCATTTGCTTGGGTCGTCGTTATTGCGCTCGGCTTAATGTCCGCCGGAACAACTGGCACATATAGCATTATTGCCGGCTCATTCGTTGCTCCAGTATGTGAAGATCTGGGCTTTGACTACACTTCTTTTTCTTTCTATTTCACCGCGATTCTTCTTGGCCTTGCGCTTGGGCTTCCGCTTTTGAGTCGCTTCATTCCAAAAGTAATCGGCAAACCATGGCATATTTGCATTGAACTCGTCCTTATTGCCGCCGGCGCCGCAATGGCGTTCTACACCGAGGTCTGGATGTTCACCGTCTCCGCCGCAGTGATCGGCATCTGCTTTTCGTTTACAACGGGCGTCTGCATGTCCGATGTCATTGACCAATGGTTCAGCAAATCGTCCGGTCTCGCCATCGGCCTCGCTTGGGGCGTTAATTCTCTCTGCACGCTGTTATTGAGTCCTGTCATTACGCTGGTCATCGAGCAGCAAGGCTGGCGTACGGGATACATCGTGCTTGCGGCCGTTTCTGCAGCTATGATTTTGCCTGCAAGCGCATTTATCATTCGCCTTAACCCCTCTGATCGCAATATGCTTCCGTACGGAGAGACCGCCTCCGAAACCCATGAGAGCTGCAGCGCCGATGAGCAGGAAGATGTCCTTTCGGGCATGGCACTCCGCGATGCCGCGAAAACGCCGTCTTTTATTCTCTGTGTCCTCTTGCTTTGCGTGGCGCAGCTCACCTGCTGCATGAACCAGCTGTTTCCAACCTATGCAAGCGAGGTCGGTTTCAATCCTATCGTAGGAAGCTTAATGGTCTCGGCAGCTTCACTCTCCGATATCTTCCTAAATCCCTTCGTGGGCAAAACATGCGACAAGCTTGGCGCTATTAAAGCAACGGTCGCATGGACAGGTGTCAGCATTCTTTCATTCCTGCTTCTTATCATTGGTGGAAGCAATGAGACCGTTTCCATCATTGCAGCTGGTGTAAACGATGTCATGTTCGCCATCGTTGGAACCGCAATGCCGATGCTTCTCCTCTCGCTCTTTGGATCACGCGATTTTGGAAGGATCTATTCGATCGTTTGCTCAGCGGGCTATATCGTCGGTGCTTTTGGAATGCCGGTCATGATGAAGGTTTACGGCATGGCAGGGTCATTCCAGGGAGTATTTATCTTCTGCATTGCCTGCAACCTTATGATTGCTGCGTTTGCTATCGTTTCCGGCTTTCTCAATAAGGCTGCTGAAAAGTAATAAGCGCCGATTTGCATCGGCATAGATTGCCATGCAACAGGGGTCGACTCCAAGCCAGACTGGAGTCGACCCCTGTTTTCGTTTTAAAGGTTGCCCGCAGGCACCATGGGTGCCAACATGCGCTTCAGCTTGGCTGGTTTATTTGAACATAAGCTCGACTATTCCCGCCCAAACCGCTTTCTCATCAATATCCTCACCTTGAGCGACCGTATTGCTCGCTCCCTCCAGAACGGTATAAAGAATTTGTGCGTAGAGCATCACGTCGGCACTATCGGAAAACGCGCCAATCTCTACACCATGAAGAAGGATGTCTTTAAGCGCATCCATGGTTCGTTTGGTCGCCGTCGCTTGACGTTCCTGAACTGCAGGAATTCGATTTGCTTGGACGCTAACCTCGGCCAGCACGCGCCGGCGCTTTTCATCGCTTCGATAGCCACCTATAACTGAATTGCCGAGCTCGATAAGCGCGGCCTTGAACCCGTCCCTATCGACTATTAGCGAGTAGTCGCGCTGATAGTCGATGGTCGGAAACATGCTGTCCAAGAGCGTAGTGAAAATCTCCTCTTTAGAGGGAAAGTAGTAGTACACCGACGGCTTGGATATACCGACAAAGTCGCAAATCTTTCCGATAGACGCTTTGTCATAACCGACTTCTGCCACAAGATCGTACATTGCGTCCAATATTTTTTTTCTTGTGCTCACGCTGCATTTCTCCATTGTAAATCACTTCCGCACTATCAACATTATTAAGGATGGCAACGGAACATCAATTCGTGTCCAAACATGACCACTATATACGGTGAACGGTATGTATCAGTAGGCGAGCGGCAATTATTCAAAACTATCTACCGAACGGTAGGTATAGTAGTACTATAGCAGGTGAAACCCCGCTATTGTCGCGGCCGGACAGCATCGCGGGAAACCCGACGGAAGGACCAACCATGTACGAGAACTATCGTATGCCGGGCGAGTTCGAGAAGCGCTCCAACGTCTATGTGACATGGCTTCCCGATTACATCCGTGCAGAGGGTTACGATAACCGTCAGCCCTGCGTTGACGTGATCAAGGCTCTGCTCGAGTATGGCGACGTTACGGTCAACCTCAATTGCGGTACCCCCGGCTCCTATGAGGAGGCTTGCTCGCGCCTGAAGGAGGAGGGGGTTGATCTCGATCGCATCGAGATCACGCAGTTCGAAGACTCCAACTTCTATGTCCGCGACAACGGTCCCAGCATCATGGTCGACGACAAGGGCCATTCTTATATGGTCAACCCCGCTTGGACCTATTACGGCGTGTGGGACAAGAACTCCCCGGAGTGCCAGTCCGCACGTAAGGCAGCGGTTCACATGGCGGTTGCGCTCGGTTGCTTCGATATCGTCAATTCCGAAATGGTTTCGGAGGGCGGCGACCGCGAGTTTGACGGTCACGGCACTCTGATCGCCATCGAGGACACGGAATGCCGCAAGCGTAATCCCGAGTTCACGAAAGAGGAAGTAGAGGCCGAGTATAAGCGCATCTACAACCTCAACAAGGTTATCTGGCTTCCGCAGCCTATGCTCGAGGACGACGACTATCGACTGGGCATCCTCGACGAGAAGGAAGACGGAACTCCCGTCTTTGGCATGAGCTTTGCAGCTCACATTGATGAGATGTGTCGCTTTATCACTCCGAACAAGATTCTTCTTGCCGAGGTGTCCGATGAAGAGGCAGCCTCGAGCAAGGCTGGAGCAGAGTCTCGTCGCCGCATTGAGGCAGCCTACGAGATCCTGAGTAACGAAACGGACTGGGAGGGCAAGCCCTTCGAGATCGTTCGTATGCCCACCGCCGAGCCTATTGAAGTCGTTATCGCCCCTGGCGATGAAGATTACGAGCTCTATAAGGGCTTCATCGACGAAATGGGCGGCAAGTTTATGGATGGCACTCCCTGGCCCGAGGGTCCCGTTCACTTCTACGCAGCAGCGAGCTACTGCAACTTCCTCATCTGCAATGGCGTCGTTCTTGGTCAGCGTTATTACCACGAGGGCATGAACGAAGTCGTGAAGGAGAAGGACGAGCAGGCCAAAGCCGTTCTTGAGAGCTGCTTCCCCGATCGCAAAGTCATCATGATTGACTCTCTCGCGCTTAACCTGTCCGGCGGCGGCGTGCACTGCTGGACCAAGGACGTGGCAGCCAGCTGCTAGCGAGAAAGCTCATGCCAACCCCCTGGCCCGAGGGCCCCGTCCACTTCTACGCCGCAGCGAGCTACTGCAACTTCCTGATTTGCAACGGCGTCGTTCTTGGCCAGCGTTATTACCACGAGGGCATGAGCGAGGTCGTGAAAGAGAAGGATGAGCAGGCCAAGGCAGTTCTTGAGAGCTGCTTCCCCGATCGCAAGGTCATCATGATTGATTCCCTCGCGCTTAACCTGTCCGGCGGCGGCGTGCACTGCTGGACTAAGGACGTGGCGGCCAGTCGTTAGTGAGCCTTAGAGCCTGCGCTCTTTGGCTTAGGCACCACATGTACCGCTCCCCGAGGGATATCCGTGTTTTCCTCGGGGACACATTCAACAATAATTTTGATAATAATTCGAAAGGAAATAGGCATGAACAACAGCCTCCGCGGTCGCGACTACATCAACATCCATGATCTCTCCTCCGAGGATTTCCGCTATCTCATCGATCTTGCCTGGAACCTTAAGGCTCAGAAGAAGTCTGGTGTCGACCAGCGCTACTTCCCCGGAAAAAACGTCCTCGCCAACTTCGAGTGGGGCTCGACCCGTACTCGTTGCGCATTCGAGACCTCCTGCAATGATTTGGGCATGGGCTTCACTTATCTGACCAACTCCCACATGGGTGACTGCGAGACCGTCAAGGATGCCATGCGCGTCTTTAACGGCATGTACGATCTCATCGTCTACCGCGCACAGAAGGACGAGCAGTTCCTCTATGACGTCGCCGACCTGGTTGACATCCCGGTCATCAATGCCCTTACTCTCGGCGATCACCCGACTCAGATGCTCGCTGACGCTCTTACGATGGAAGAGCAATGGGGCGGTCTGCGTACGAGCCGCGGCAAGAAGATGGCTTTCGTTGGCAACTGCGCCGGCGCCCCAGTGTGGTATGGCCGTCTGTGCGCTATGCTCGACATGGACTTCCTCGCCATCGGCCCCGACGACCTCCGTCATCAGATGTGCAAGGAAATGATCGAAGAGGTGGAGGCCTGCTACGCCAAGTACGCTCCCAATAGGACCTTTACCATCACTTCTGACCTCGATGCCCTGGATGGCGTTGACGTTATCGTTACCGAGGAGTGGCGCTACATCAACCCCGAGTGCGGCGAAGAGGTTCTGGATCCCGACGACTACAACTCCTGGTTGGGCGATGCCGAGTCTCTGTACCCCTATCGCGTCACCAGCGAGCTGTGCAAGCGCACCAACAATCCCGACATCTTCTGCATGCATGAGCTTCCCTCTGTCCACAACGCGGATCACCGTGTTGGCAAGATGCTCCTCGACCAGTGCAAGAACGACCTTCATCGCGAGATCATCACCGAGGGTTTCGAGATTGCCGACGAGTGCTTTGAGGCCAACGCTTCGGTCATCTTCCGTGAGGCAGAGAACCGTCAGCACACCATCAAGGCCGTTATGTGTGCCCTTCTGGGTCTCTAGGAGCTGCGTCAATGGAAAATGCAAAGTTAAAGAGCAGCAAGGTTTACGCATGGGTTCTCGTAATCGCGCTCGGCCTTATGTCTGCCGGCACGACCGGATCCTATAGCGTCATCGCGGGCTCCTTCGTCGCACCCGTGTGCGAGGAGTTCGGGTTTGACTATTCCATCTTCTCGTATTACTTCACCGCAACGCTCATTGGTCTTGCGGCAGCTCTTCCGTTTGTCGGAAAACTCATTCCCAAGGTCGTTGGCAAGGTTTGGCTCCCCGTTGTCGAGCTTATTTTGCTCGCTGCCGGCGCAGGCATGGCCTTCTACACCGAAGTCTGGATGTTCATCGCCGCTGGCGCCCTGATTGGCGTTTGCTTCGCCTTCACCACCGGCGTCGCTATGTCCGACGTTATTGACCAGTGGTTCAAAAAATCTGGTGGCCTGGCAATCGGTCTCGCTTGGGCAGTGAACTCGATTTACATGCTCATCATGAGTCCCGTCATCACCTCTGTCATCGAGGTCGCTGGCTGGAGAACTGGTTATCTGGTGCTCGCCGGTGTTTCCGCAGTGCTCATTCTCCCAGCTTCCATTCTGATCATCCGCTACAAGCCTCAGGACAAGGGCATGCTGCCCTATGGCTACGTCGAGGGCGAGACGGTCATCGAGACCGAGGAGACGACCGAGGATAGCACGCGTGGCGTTAGCTATGCGCGCGCCATTAAGTCGCCTGCCTTCTTCTTCTGCATCGGCTTCCTCTGTCTCGTTCAGCTCACTTGCTGCATGAACCAGCTCTTCCCGACGTATGCTTCCGAGGTTGGTTTTAGCCCCATGGTGGGCGGCTTCATGGTATCCGCTGCATCGCTCTTCGATCTGTTCCTCAATCCGATCGTCGGCACCACTTGCGATAGGTTCGGCAGCACGAAGGCCATTCTGGGCTGGCTCGCTGTCTCCATCCTCTCCTTTGTCATGCTCATGATGAGCAGCGGCAACTCGACGCTCAGCATCCTCGCAGCAGGCGTGAACGACGTAATGTACGTCATCGCTGGCACTGCCCTGACCGTTTTGGTTATGGATGTCTTTGGCTCCCGCGATTTCGGTCGCATCTTCGCGCTGATCTGCTCCGTGGGCTATATCGTCGGTGCCTTTGGCATGCCCGTTATGATGAAGGTCTATGAGCTTGTCGGCTCCTTCCAGGGCGTCTTCATCTTCTGCATCGCATGCAACGTTATTATCGGCCTGTTCTTGCTGCTGGCAAAAAAGACTGGTAAGAACCTCTCCTGGGACGAATAGTTCGATTCGTCTTAGACATACGCTGTAGGGCTTAACCTGCAGCCGCTTTGGGGCATCGACTAACATCGGTGCCCTTTTTCATCGAATGTGACAAAGGAGCAGCCACTTTGTCACATTGAGTGGCATGTAAATCGAGGTCTAATACTTTTCCGAGAAGTGAACGAGTCAAAATGGACCTCCGAAGCGTCGACACTTTTGAGATGCAATTTCCTGCGGTTTTACCAGCAAAATCCTGCGGTTTTGACGTCTAAAAATGTCGATGCTTCGGGGGTCTAAAAACGGTCGTTCACTTCTCGGAAAAGTATTAGACCTCGTTGTATGGGGTGCGGCTGGAGGGTGGTCATCGTTCAGTAGCTACCTCTTCCTTGTGAATCGCCTGAAGCACAAGGCATAATGCATGTGACAAAGGGACGGCCCCTTTGCCTCATTGATTTGAGAGTAGATGTTGATGATTCTATCGTTGGCCCCTATGGAGGGGATTACCGGGCATGTGTTCCGTCGCGTGCATGCGGAGTGCTTCGGTGCGCTCGATTGCTATTACACGCCGTTTTTGCCGCCGCCGCGGGTGGGAAACCGCTTTGGCGGCAAGGCGTTTAAGGAGATCGATCCTGCCAATAACCATCAGGCGATTCACGTTTAAGGAGATTGATCCTGCCAATAACCAGGGGCTCAACGTGGTGCCTCAGCTGATGTCCAAGAACGCGGACGAGTTTGTGTGGGCGGCACAGGTGCTCGCCGGCATGGGCTATCGCGAGGTCAATCTCAACTTGGGTTGCCCTTCGGGAACGGTTGTCGCCAAGGGCAAGGGCTCGGGTTTCTTGCGCAATCTCGACGAGCTCGAGGCGTTCTTAAGCGATGTGTGCGAGCGGTCGCCGTTGCCGGTGTCGGTCAAGACCAGGCTGGGGCTGGAGAATGACGACGAATACGAGCGCGTGCTCGATCTGTATTGCCGCATGCCGTTGGCAGAGCTGATCGTGCACCCGCGCGTGCAAAAGGACCGCTATACGGGATCGCCGCGCAAGGAGTTTTACGGCGAGACTCTGGAGCGTGCGCCGTTCCCGGTTGCCTATAACGGCGACATTTTTGATCTTGAGGATATGGATGCGCTGGTGGAGGCCTATCCCGGCACACGCCATGTGATGCTGACACGCCATGTGATGCTGGGGCGTGGCTTGCTTGCGAACCCCGCGCTGGCTCGCATGGTCAAGGGCGGCCCTGCTGCCACGGCAGCCGAACTGCATCGTTTCCATGACACGCTGTTTGCGGCATATGCAGAAGAGATTGGCGGTAACGCGGTCTTTCGCATGAAGGAGTGGTGGTTCTACGCCAAATGCGCCTTCGCCGACCCCGCTACCGTTCACAAGCTCGTGCGCAAGACTAAAAAGGTCGACGAATACCGCGCCGCCGTCGATCGTGTCTTTCGCGAACAGCCGCTTGCGCCCATAGTCCGCTTCCACGGCTAGTTAGACATCGGGGACGTTCTTTAACGACTAGTCATTTAAGAACGTCCCCAACGGCTATGTTGCACTAGAGCAGGTTCTTCTGTACCCATGCGATGATGTCGCTCGACTCGTAGAGCGGCTCTCCGTCGATGAACAGGCAGGGAACCTGGCGTTTTCCGCCGACGGCGATAAGTGTCTGTTCGGCATCGGAATCGGTCGAGATGTTGCACTCAGGGATGGTCACGCCGTTATCGGCCAGAAAGCGCTTGACCTTTATGCAATACGGGCAGCCGGTCATAACGTACAGCGCGAGCTCATGATCAGTAGCCATAGGTCTCCAATCGGTTGAGGTTTTGATTGAAATACCCAAAGCCGCCGCGGTCTATGCGCGCGTCAACGACGACTCGATGGCCTG
>CABRZY010000044.1 GCA_902475475.1 uncultured Collinsella sp. | reverse complement strand
GTCCATCAGCGTCCCGCCCCTCTCTCAAAAACAAAAACCACCACAAAGGGGACAGGCACCTTTGTGGTGGTTTCCCTTGTGGTGGTTCCAAGTGTAAAGCCTTTGCAACCTGCGGTCGTTAGACAAACAGCACGTGCGCGAGCAGTGCGCACACGCACGCCGCGACAAGCACCGTCACCACGATCGAAATCACGCGGTCGGCCATGTCCATGTTGGCCCGATTCGTAAAGAACCGATCTTCGGCGGCGTCGACGCGCGCCTCACGCACCAGCTCGGTCGCAAAATCGCAACCGTCAAGCACCTTTGCATCCATGGTTTCCTCCCAGGACTCAATCCCCGTCAATACAAACCCGCCCGTTCGCAGGCAAACCTCAAGCGTCGACTACGGCCGCTCGTTGGGGGCCAGGCGCTGCATCTTATTCACAGCCTTGAACTTGGTGAACAGCGGCACGTACTCAAAGCTCACGTTGGAGTTCTCCAGGCCGTACCAGCGTGCGGGCGTGCCGGCGGCACGGCGGATGATGTACTTGAGCGTGATGGCCGTACGCTCGCTCGGCTCCACATCGCTTTCGGGCGCCAGAAGCTTACGAATCAGGACGAACTTGAACGTACCGATGTTGCCCGGATCCTTGTAGACCGAGTAGTCATGCGTCTGCGCCGGCAGCTCGCCGGTGGCAGCCAGGTCCTGAACGACCTGACGCAGATAGGCATTGACGCGCTGGTTAATCTTGTAGCCCAGGTACAGATGCACGCGGAACACGTAGTCGGTGCCGAACGTCTCGACCGAATAGGCAAAGGTGTGCGGTTCGTCCATGGTCTCGACATTCACAAACCACCAGGCGCGGGCGCGCTTGGGATGCTTGTCCAAGATCGAATAGACGATATCGCGGTCGATGTAGTCGGTATGGGTGTCCTTGGTCAGGTACACGACGTTGTCGCTCATGCGCTCGTAACGGTCGTCGTCGCGCAGGCGCTTGAGCTGCGGCAGGTAGCTGCGCAGCGGCAGCAGCGTAAACTGGCGCTGCTCGACCGCCGTGCCGTTGTACCAGCACACCATAATGCCCATGATGAGTGCAGCCATAAGGATGGTGAAGTAGCCGCCGTGGAAGAACTTGGTGAGCGAGCTCACGAAGAAGAAGCCTTCAAGCAAAAGGAAGAAGGCCGCGAAGATCCACGGAGCAACCTTGAGCTTGCGCTCCTCGTGCAGGTAGAAGAAGAGCAGCAGCGTGGTGCACATCATAGTCAGCGTAATGGCAAGGCCGTAGGCGGCTTCCATATGCGCCGAGTTCTGGAACAGCAGCACCACGATGACGCAGCCGACAAGCATGACGTTGTTGACCATGGGGATGTAGAGCTGGCCCTTGGTCTCGGCAGGGTAGAAGACCTGCATGTGCGGCATGAGATCCAGACGGCTGGCCTCGGACACCAGCGAGAATGCGCCGGTGATGAGCGCCTGCGAGGCAATGATGGCCGCGACGGTGGAAAGGCCGACGGCAAACGGGCGCAGGCCCGGGGCGAGCATCTGGTAGAACGGGTTGAGGTCGGCAATGCCCATGAGCTCGGGGTTGGCAGCGTTGTTCATAAGCCAAGCGCCCTGGCCCATATAGGAAAGCAGCAGGCAGCACTTAACGAACGGCCAGGTAGCGTAGATGTTGCCGCGGCCGACGTGGCCCATGTCGGAGTAGAGCGCCTCGGCACCGGTGGTGGCGAGGAAGCAGCTGCCCAGAATCATGATGCCCGCGTGGTTGTTGGGGCTCAGCAAAAAGGCGATGCCGCGCACCGGGTTGAGGCACAGCAGCACGGCGGGGTGCTGGAAGACAAAGAACAGACCCGTGCCGCCCAGGAACAGGAACCACAGCGTCATGATGGGGCCAAAGGCGTGACCGATCTTGGCCGTACCGATGCGCTGTACCAAGAAGAGCACGATGATGATGGCGAGCGTAATGGCGACGACGCGGCCCTGGTCATCGCCCAGCACGGCATGGACCGCCGGGATGGTGCGCAGGCCCTCGATGGCCGTGGTAACGGTAACGGCCGGCGTCAGGATGCCGTCGGCGAGCAGCGCGGCGCCACCCAGCATGGCGGGGATGATGAGCCATTTACCGCAGCGCTTAACCAAGCTGTACAGGGCAAAGATGCCGCCCTCACCATGGTTATCGGCGCGCAGCGAGATGAGCACATACTTGATAGTGGTCAGCAACGTGACCGTCCACACGACAAGGGAGAGCGCGCCGAGCACGAACTCCTCCGTGACGCTTCCGATGCCGCCGTTGCCGGCAACGAGCGCCTTGGTTACATACATAGGGCTGGTGCCGATATCGCCGTACACCACGCCCAGCGTGACGAGCATCGCCGAGATGCTCACAGGAATCGCAGCGTGCGAGGCTGCCTCCTTGGCCTTTTGTTCCATAAGCCGGTTTCCTCCCAACTTTAATGTTCGAAGGAATTATAGGTAATCGGCCCATGTTTGAATGGCACTGTTTTCCCAGCTAAATAAACATTTATACGGCCTTTAGGCTACCGCGGCGATATGGAATGTGACAAAGGGACTGTCTCTTTGTCGCATCCGTCATTTTCCGAGCCAGTTTTTGAACCACCACTCCATGGAACGGCTCATCTCGGCCATAAAGGGGCTCGTGTGCTTGCGGGTGTAGATATCCACCACGCGCTCGCCTACCTCGCGGGCATGCGGACGGAACATCGCGTCCATCTCGGCCACCTGCGCGTCCATGGTCGCAGCATCGGCGCGGCAGTAGCGCTCCTCGTGCACCAGGTTCACCACGGGATGCGCAATAGCCGGGCGCTCCTTACGGGGCGTGCCGATGATGAGCATCGACAGCGGCATGGTATACGGAGGCAGATCGAGCAGCTCGGCCACTTCCTCGGCATTCTCGACGATATCACCGATGTAGCAGCTCCCCAGGCCCAGGGCCTCGGCGGCGACCACGGCGTTTTGCGCAGCGATCACGGCGTCCTGGGCCGCGATGGCAAAGTCACCCAAACCCGGTGCACGGCGGGGCGCCTTGCCCGTGCGTTCGACAAACTCGGGCTCAAAGCAGCCCACGTGCTCAAACAGATCGATCCACTTGGCATAGTCGACCACAAATATAAGTGCCCAGGGCGCCTTGGCGATCATGGGCTGGTGGTCGCACAGGTCGGCCAGACGATCCAGCGTAGCCTGCTCGCGAATGCTCACGATGGAATACATCATCATGGCGCCCGCCGACGGCGCGCGACTCGCCGCATGCAAAATTGCCGCCCGCTGCTCGTCGGTCACCGCCACGGGACGGTCGTCGTCATCACGCGCGAAGGCACGCGTGGAGGAACGGTGCTCCAACGTGTCCAGCACCGCATTGCCCGTCGTCTCGACCGGATAGCCGTTCGTATCCACAGCCTTGGTGCAAACCTGCTCGTTCATCGCCTCATCCTCGCTAATTCTTTAAGAAGCCTTTACGTTTCCGTGTAATTCCCGTCCATTATCGCGCAGGTCGCCACTACATTGCGCCACACCGCCACACGTGCGCGTTAATATGGCTGGTTGTTGTGCGCAGACACCAATTGCAGCGCATATCTTGGTAACAATCGGGTAAACCCCCGCTTTCGTACGCTTTAGTTTGTGAGGAGTCTCAGCATGTTCGCTGCCGCCATCTCGCTCGTCGGTCTTGCGGCGACCGTCTACCTTGTCTTGCGCGAGGCCAAGGCCATTCGCGCTCAGTCGGGCACCGTTGCCAAAAGCGCTCTTGGGTGGAGCGTCGCCTTCGGCCTGTTCCAGGTCTTTTTGACTATTTGGGGCGCCGTGGGCCTCGTCGCTCAAAACGAGCCGCTCGCCTTTGTGATGCTCATCCTGACCAACGCCATCCTCACCGGCTGCGCTTGGGCCAGCATCGCACGCGACCGCATCGCCCCGCGCGTCTTTGCGTTCGCCGCGCCCGACGCCCCCGCCCCCACCGGCAAGCTCGCCCGCCTGCGCGGCGCCTTTGTGGGCAAACCACTCGTCGCCGCCGTCCTGTGCCTGCTGCTCGCCGGCGTCTTTGCGCTGCTGGGCATGGAGGTCTCGTCCAACCACGACTTTACCTGGGTCTACCCCCTGTGCATCCTGCTCGAGTGGGCCATCATCACCGTGCTCATGATCGGCTTGTTCTTCCTGTTCCAGCGCCACGGCGCAGCTCCCGCGGTCCTGGCCTTTGCCCTCTTTGTCCTGGGCATTGCCGAGTTCTTCGTCATCACGTTTAAATCCATGCCCATCCAGCCGGGCGACCTTTCGGCCATCTCCACCGCCGCCGCGGTCGCCGGCACCGGCTACACCTTCTCCATCTCGCTGTTCTGTGTGCTGTCCATGGGCTTTACCGCCATCGCCATGCTGCTGTGCGAGTACGCCGGCCTGGTGGCGCCGCACCGTCAGAAGGGTGCCGCCAACGCCAAGCGCATGCTGCTCACCAACCTACTCGTCGCCGTACTGTGCCTGGGCGGCGTGACCGCGCATGTCACCCTCATCGACTACTACAACACCCTCGGCATCACCGTCTACACCTGGCGCCCGCTCGAGAGCTACTGGCGCGAGGGCTACCTGCCTGCCTTTATTAGTGCGGCGCAGTCCATCAAGCCGCCCAAACCCGCCGACTACTCCGTCGACGATGCCAAGGCCACGCTCAAAAAGTACGCCAAGGCCTACGACAAGTCCGACGCGGCCAAGAGCGACGAGCGCGCCGCCGCAAAGGAGCAGTTCGACAGCGAGAAGCCCACGGTCATCGCCATCATGAACGAGACCTTCTCGGATCTGTCGATCTACCAGAACATGCGCGCCGGCTACGAGGGCCCGCAGTACTTTAAGAGCCTGTCCAACTGCCTCAGCCGCGGCAAGCTCTACGTGAGCGCCTACGGCGGCGGCACCGCCAATACCGAGTTTGAGTTTATGACCGGCAACTCCATGGCCAACCTGGGCTCGGGTGTGTACCCCTACACCATCTACAACATGGAAACGACCGGGAATCTGGCAGAGCAGTTCAAGTCGCTCGGATATTCCACCACGGCCATGCACCCCAACCACGCCACCAACTGGAACCGCGAGAACGTCTACAAGGACTTTGGCTTTGACCAGTTCCTGTCCATCAACGACTTCCAGGGCGCCGATACCCTGCGCGGCATGGTGACCGACCAGGCGACCTACGACAAGATTCTTGAGCTGCTCGACCAGAACGCCGATCCGCAGTTTATCTTCGACGTGACCATGCAGAACCACTCGGGCTACGACACGGGCCTGCTGCCGGTCGACAAGCAGATGCACCTGAACATCGACACGACCGACCTGGACGCCAAGACCGTCGAGGACGGCACGCTCTCCGATGTCGACGAGTACGTCTCGTGCATCGAGCAGTCCGACCAGGCGCTGCGTTACTTCCTCAACGCCCTGAGCAAGCTCGACCGTAAGGTGGTCGTGGTGTTCTGGGGCGACCACCAGCCGTTCTTCCCATCCAAGTTCAACGACAAGTGGTTTACCGGCGAGGACGATGCCACGCACCAGGAACGTCTGTGGCAGACCGACTACATCATCTGGGCCAACTACGACGTTGCCGGCTGCGACCAGACGAGTGAGGTCGACGACCTGTCCACCAACTACCTGTCCACGCAGCTCATGCAGCTGATTGGCGCCCCGCTGACTGACTACCAGAAAGCGCACATGACGCTGCGCGAGTCGCTGCCCGCTATCAACTCGGTCGGCTACGAGGACTCCAGCCTGCGTTGGGCGCTCTCCTCCAACGTCACCGGTGACGACGCCGCCGCAGCAGCCGCCACCAAGGCACGCGAGGATTACGCCAAGATGCAATACTACGAGATGTTCCGCGACGGCAAGAACGTCTATACGGAGCACTTCCAGACCGAGGCCAACGAAACCGACCCCAACCTGGCGCCAGGCACGACCAAGATTAAGTAGCTGCTAGCTGCTGAGCCACAACTGAAACGTCTGTCCAGGCGGAGGCATATAAGGTTCCCTGCTCGGACAGTCCTGCGCAAGACGAAGGCCACGTTATGTGGCCTTCTTTGTTTGCGGAAAGTGTGTCCCGGAATTCTTGTCTGGAATGGGATGCAGTTTCCGCTTGGGACCCGATTGGGAAAGTGTGTCCCACTATTCAGCTGGATTCCGGGATGTATTTTCCGGTTGAGGCTCGTTGGGAAAATGCGTCCCACTTTGGGGGCTGATTCTGGGACGTGGTTTCCGGTTGGCTCTCATTGGGAAAGTTCATCCCATTTCCCGCCTAATTATGGGACGCAGTTTCCCGTTGAGGACCCTTTGGGAAAGTGCGTCCCGGTCTGGGCGCTCAAACTGGGATGGATTTTCCGGATGAGGGCTTGACGGAAAATGTGTCCCGTTCCGGGCGCTAATTGTGGGATGCAGTTTCCGCTTGCGGAGTCTCCACTCAACAGAAAACCCGGGTGGCCTGTTTTTTGGCTACCCGGGTTTTTGGGTTGTCGATATGTTCGACTGGCTACTAGTGGGTCTTGCGGCGCTTGATCAGCATGATGAGGGCTATCACTACGAGCGTTGCTCCCGCTGCTGCTGCGGTGGCGACTAGGGCGAATGTTTGGTCGCCGGTGTTTGCGAGGTTCTTCGCTGTGGTCGTAGTCTTGACCTTGGTGTCGGTCTTAGCTCCGTTGTCGGACTTGGGCTTGTCCGGGTTCGTCGGGGTCTCAGGAGTCTCGGGGTCCTTTGAGCCTTCGGAATCGGTTGGGCCGGCGGTGTTTACCAGCGTATGGTCCAGGAACTTCTTGGCGCCCGCACTTGCCTGTGAGAACAGGCGGCGCGTGCGGATCGGGGTGGCGTTCACCATTGTGGGCGCCGTCTCCCCGGCCTCGATATTCACGAGCGTCGTGCCGGTGTCGAGGCCCACGTCGTTGTATCCCACGTGGCAGTAATACTGCGCACCGTCATCGTCTGCGGTCAGGTCAATCTCGAGCTTTGAGGCCGTTCCAGCCGCGAGGTTGCCATCGGCACCCACGAGCTTAAACTCTGTCTCGCCGCGGCCCTTGCGGTACCACATATAGGTCGGTGCCAACCCTGTTTCGCTATCGTCGGCACCGAGTTGCTTCACATGGCCAATCGCCGAGAGCGTCAGGTGGCTTCCCGCCGTGCGCTCAACCGAAGAGTCGTATCCAAGATCCGACCCCTCCGCAGCATCCGCCGCAGGTCCGCTCACGGTCATCGTCATGCCATCGGGCATGGTCTTGACCGTGATGATTGCCGAGCGAATACCTGTTTCGGTCGTGGATCCATTCTTAACGGCGGCGATGGCGAATCGATACTCCGTATTGGGCTGCAGCCCATCCCACTTGAGCGAGGTCTGCGTGTTGTCGGCAATCTTCCAGCTATTGACGACCGCATCCGCCGCATTGCTCTGCAGCATGCCCACGCCGTAGCTAAAGCCACTCTTGTTTGCGAGTACATCGTCCCAGCTAAACGTAACGCTGGTCGAATCGACGGCGTTTGCCGTAAAGCCCGTCACGGCCGGCGCGTCGGGCATCTCGACGTCCTTAACGTCATAGCCCACGATCCAGAACTGGTCGGTGTCTTTGGTGCCGAGCTTGTCGCCCGAGTCTGCCTCGAACTTGTCGACATCCACCGCGTTGACGCCCAGACGCCACACAAAACCGTACTTGCCCTGCGCGGCCTCGGGCAGGTTGTCGACGGTGCCGCCGTATTCGGTCGATTCACTCGAGGAGTTACCCGCAGTAAAGCCGGCGTTGGCACCAAAGCACAGGCCGCCAAACAACTCGTGCTTTGCAAGCTTCGCGCCCATGACAACGCTGCCGTTCAGCGTCAAGCCGAGCTCGAGCTCCTGCTCCTTGCCCTCCTCGACTTCGATGGTCTGCTCAATGCTCGCCCCCGACTGCGCGGCGGCGCCGTTAAACCCATCGTGCGTGTAGGCGCGCGTTACGCCAGGCTTGCCCAGGCCAAAGGAATCCCCAACGGGAGTCTCGCCGTTGAGCGTCGTTTGATAGGTTCCGGGTTCTCCCGACCGGTTGGTCAAAAAGTAGCTGAGCGGCGTCATATTGTGCTGTTTGGCAATGCGGTCATAGGCCTCGACATTAACGACCGAGGTCTGCGCGCCGAGCGACACGGGCGCCGCCATCACGCCCTTGCCACCAGTTTCCTCATTTTCGATCTCATACTCGTAATAGACCATCGGAATCGTGTAGAGCACGGCCTTGTCACCCTCGCCGGCATGCGACTCATAGCTTACGCTTGCGCTGACCGTGCGCTCGCTCCGGTAGTCATAGCATCCCTCGGCGGCAAAATCGACTGAAGCATTCATCGCGACCAGGGGCGGACCGGTCTGCACCTCGACGGCAACGCCCAACTCGGCGCCAATGGTATAGCCCTGGGATGTCCCCGTGCCCTTTTCCTCTCCGTATGACGTGCCGCCCAACACCAGATAGCCGTATGCCTGCTCCAGATCCTCAACATAGGGCGCATCCTGCAGCACGGCAAGCACGCGCGGGTTGGTATAGACCTTGTAGCGGTCCTTGTACGTGATCTTGACGCTGTCGTTGTCGACATCGGGCAGCGCGAGCGAGATAAATGTGCCGTAGGTAGTGCCGCGACGGTTGCTCTCGCTAATCACCTGCTCCTCGCCGCGGCGCACCTTTCCGTTCTCGTCGAGCGAAAAATGCGAGGCGGTCATCCAATAGTAGTCATCGTTCTTGCGCAGGTCCTCGTCGCGGTGCTTGCCCACCACAGCGATAAAGCTCTCGTTATAGCGGTCCGAACCCGAGACGCTGCCCGCCTTGACGTCGCTGATCCACACCTGCTCTATACCCTTGTGGTCATGCTTGTTGCTGCTGTTGTATTGCTGACCGCTCATGCTCATGGTTCCGACCATGGACCCCAAGCCCTGAGCCCCGCTCTGTGCCGTGTTGCAGGCAAAGTCGCGGAACACATCGCCGCCCACGAGCACCTCGTCGACCGCCAGCTGCTCGGACAGGCCGTCAAGGTTGGCAGTGGCAAGGGCAATAGGCGCCAAGGTGCACGGATAGCGCTTATCCTGAGCGCTATCCTTCCATGCGCTGTTGGGCACATGCATCAGCCCATAGGAGGCGAGGAGCCCGTCTCTGTATTCCTTGCAATCGGAAAGCTTGAACTCGCCAGACTCCGAGTCAAAATACGCGTAGCGGTACAGCGCGCCGTACAGCCCCTTGCTGCCGTCAGAAGCGCCGTAATCAAAAGCGCTGCGTTGCCAGTCATAGCCCGCAAGAATAAGGCCCGTGACGGTTTCACCCGTCTTCTTTCCTTCTTCATCGTAGGCGGCAAACGTGCCGAACGTCGCATTCGCAGCGACCATGGTCTTGCCGTTCGCGGAGAGGGAGATTGCGCCCGCGTCGCCCAGAGCATCGACATGGACGAGCGCACCCTTGGATGCATCCCACGAAAACAGCTCGCAATGCGTCGACTTATCAATATTCTTCTTGCCGTAGGGTGCCGAGACCACGATGGCGAGGTCATCGCAAAAATCGCGATCGAGGTCGCCGGCCGCTAGCGAAACGACAGGAGCTGACTGAAGCTGCGTCCAGGAGTCGTTCCCGCCCTTGTTGTGCGTGGTGTAGTCCGCGGCGTTACCGGCATCGATCTTGACGACGCTTTGCTTCCAGTTGCCGCCCTCCAAGTCATACATGTCGACTACAGCCTTGCGCACGCCGTTCTCGTCGACATAGCAGCCCGCGTAGACAAAAAGCTCGTCGACGCCGTCGCCATCGACATCGCCCGCCTCGACATCAAAGACGGCGTCGTGCTCTTGCAGGTAACCGGCATCCAGGTACTTAAAACGGCCTTCGTACATCATATTAGTGTTGACCGTCACCGGCAGGTGTGTGTCGAGAGTGCGCGTACGCCCGTTGCTAAACGAGTAGAGGACCAGCTCAACCTTTCCGGCGTATGACTTGCCGTCAATCGTCGTGGAGGAACTGTCGCCGTAGGCACGGAGCTCGGCAACGCGGCTCTTTTTGCCCGTGCTGGCGTCGCTGCAGAACTCAACACTCGTGGCGTGAATGCCCGAGAAACCGTTGTTGTCGTTGGCGAGTACTGTTGAGGACTCATTGTTGCTTAGGTACGACCAGGTGCCGCCACCGTAGTCGCTATGCTTGTAGAGATCGCTGTTCGTATCGAAGTTGTTGACGTTTTGCCAGAACTTTGCGGCGCCCCACACACTTCCATAGCCATCGGTGAGTTTGCTGCTGCCGCCAATGTCACCGCGCTCGACGTTCTCGAGCTTGTCGCGCAGAGTGTAGCGATTGCCATGGCTACCGTTAGCTGCCATATAGACCTCGCTGCGCGTGGCAAACGTCGTGGGGGTATCAGTGGAATAGGGGCCAACGGTATCGGCCGGAATGTCCTCGCTCGTGCCCAGACCCAGGGCTTGATAATCCTGCTCGGTCATATCGGTGATTGCAGGCGCGTCTGCCGCCTGGGCAACCTGGGGCGTGGCCGTGAAGCAGGCGACGCTCGTGGCGATCAACGCAGCAAGCGCCGCCGTCCCAACAAGCGGGATTTTCGACAGCCTACGGATACGGGGGTGTGGAACGTACATGAGGGACCTCGCTTTATTCGAGTGGAGTGGACTCATTTTTACAAATGATACGTCCGATGCCCGATATCACGTGTCTCATTTTCGCCAACGGCGTGTCTCATTTTTGAGAATCCGAGATGCCGCGGAAATCTTATCCCAGCTCAAAGGCCATTTCTGGGATGTATTTTCCGTCGAGTGCCTCATCGGGAAACTGCATCCCATTTCAAGCGTCGATTCTGGGACGCACTTTCCCCTTAGACCCTCAACCGGAAACCGCATCCCACTTTGAGCGCAAATTCCGGAATGCATTTTCCGCTTGAGCCTCATTGGGAAACGGCGTCCCACTTTGAGGGCTGATTGTGGGATGCATTTTCCGGTTTTGCTCTCATTGGGAAAATGCATCCCGTTTCTTGACCGAATAATGGGACGCAATTTCCCGTTGGAGCGCCTTTAGGAAAGTGTGTCCCACTTCGACCGCCCAGAGTGGGATGCACTTTCCGCAAAGCACCTCAACGGGAAACTACGTCCCATTCCAAAGGCAAATTCCGGGACGCATTTTTCGAAAGCCTGCCCATCCGGAAAGCCCGTCCCACTTTGGACGCATCCGGGCACGGAACCATCGACCTATCAGGCCTCCCATCAATAAAGAGGCGTCCTCCCGGACGGCGGGGCACGAAGTTCATCGCGAGTTCCGCACGCAAAGAAGGCCACTTAATGTGGCCTTCGTCTTGCGCAGGACTGTAGAGCAGGGAACTTCGTGCCCCGACGCCCGGGAGGACGTTTCATTTAGAAAGATAGACCGACCGCCGTCAGCGATGGGAGCTACTCCCCCAGCACGGCCTTTTTGGCGGCTGCAGCCATGTTGTCCAGATCTT
>CABRZY010000043.1 GCA_902475475.1 uncultured Collinsella sp. | reverse complement strand
AGGCCATTTGGACGCACGGACACTTTGATCGCTACCGTGAGGTGAGCGCGCAGGTCATGGCGATTCTCGCCGACGAGACCCCGCGCGTTGAGCGCGTATCCATCGATGAGGCCTTTATCGATATCACACCGGGTCGCTTTGCGCCCGAAGACCCGCTACTGGTTGCGCAGCGTATAAGCGACCGCGTGGCAGCGCTGGGTGTGACCTGCTCCATTGGCGTGGGCTGCAACAAGACGGTCGCAAAGATCGCAAGCGAGCGGGACAAGCCGTTTGGGCTGACCATCGTGCGCCCCGGAACCGAGCAGCGCTTTTTGGCCGCGCTGCCGGTATCTGCCATGAGCGGCATAGGGCGCTCGGCCGAGGAGCGACTGCGCCGCATGCGCATCTACACCCTCGGCGAGCTTTCGCGCGCGCCTGAGTCCACACTGGCCTCTATTTTTGGCGTCAACGGCGAACGCATGCGCCAGCGTGCGCTGGGACTCGAAATCTCCGAAGTCACGAGTCTCGATGAAGAGCGTGAGGTTAAATCGGTGAGCAATGAGCGCACCTTTGCAAAAGATTTAACTGAGCGTGGGGACATCGAAGCGGCGATTGCGCTGCTGGGTGAGTCGATTGGACGCCGTCTACGCCGTCAGGGACTGACGGGCGGCACGGTAACGCTCAAGCTTAAGTATACGTATGGAAGCGGTCGCTCGGCACAGCGCCGGCTGCCTCATCCGACCGACGATGAGAACATCTTCGTGGCGGTTGCGCTCGAACTGCTCGACAACATCTGGCAGGAAGGCATGCATGTTCGCTTAGCAGGCATCGGCATGAGCGACTTTGACCATCAGGGCGGCATCCAGACCGACTTGTTCTGCGAAGTCGACGACCGCGGAGCCCAATCCAGCGACCGCCGCGAGCTCTCCGTCGCGATCGACGCCGTCCGAGACAAGTTCGGCGACACCGCCCTATCCTTCGGCCGCCAATCCCGCTTCAACGATTAACCGCCTTTGGGCAAAAAGAAAGCCGGGCAGGTGCGGAAAACCGCAACTGCCCGGCGATATGCGTGAGGGTAGCTAAACCCCGTCTTAAATGAGCTACTAGAGGAGGTTGAGGGGGAGCTGGGGGGCGTCTCCCCAGAGTTTCTCGAGGCGGTAGAAGTCGCGGGCTTCGGGAGTGAAGACGTGGACGACAACCGAACCATAGTCCATGAGCATCCAGGTCTTCTGCTCGCGGCCCTCGATAGAGAACGGATGCTCGCCGCAAGCCTCGGCGACCTTCTCCTCAATCTCGTCGACGATAGAATCGACCTGGCGGTTGTTGGTACCGGTGGCAAGCACAAAGTAGTCGCATACGTCGGAAAGCTCGGTCAGGTCGAGCACCTGAACGTCCTCGCCCTTCTTGTCGTAGGCGGCCTGCGCGGCGGCGCGGGCGACATCCTCGGCGGCAACACCGCTCGCGGACAGCGAGGCAGCGGTGCGGTCGGACGTGGCAACAAAACTCTTGTGCTCCACACCTTCAAGAATCTGATCGTCGGTCATGGTCTCATCGGCCATGGAATACCTCTTTCTAGACAGCCCAAGCTAGCGCAGCTGGGCGTAATGGTTGTAAATCATAATAGCCGTGGGATAAAGATAACGCCCGGACTGGATCACATAGACCAGACCCTGCGCAAAACAGGAGAAGAACAACTCGTCGAGCGAGGACTTCCCCACCATCTTGCGCAGCGCATGGGCATAATCGCCGTGGCGGTTGGGTTCGATAGCATCGGCCACAAAGACCACCATATCGAGCGGCGTCATGTCGCAAGCGCCCACGGTGTGACGGTCGACAGCCTGAAAGACCGCCGGCGACAGCTCGGGAAAAAGCTGCGGAAGCTCATAGGCGGCAACCGGGCCATGCAAAAGCGGCGTCGCGGCAGACGGAGAGCCGGCAATCTTAATGCCGTAATGCAGAGCGCGCGTAACCAGCTCGTCGTCGGAGAGCACTTTGTCCCAGTCATGGATCAGACCGGCAGCAGCGGCATCAAAGCGGTCAACGCCGTAGACCTCGGCCAGATGAAGTGCGGTCTCGGCAACACCCAGCGAATGCACATAGCGCTTGCGCTTATCCTTCATGCGAACATCGAGCAGCTCTTGAATGCGCTTGAGCAGCGCGCGTTCATCGCCCTCAAACTGATCCTCTACCGACAACGTAGACCCCCATCACTCAAAATCTTCTTGGCCCAAATCG
The DNA here is from genome assembly GCA_902475475.1 of uncultured Collinsella sp. Lineage (GTDB taxonomy): Bacteria > Actinomycetota > Coriobacteriia > Coriobacteriales > Coriobacteriaceae > Collinsella. The sequence goes on along the minus strand of CABRZY010000043.1, from coordinate 9,330 downwards.
GCATATAGCCTGCGTTTGCGAATGTAGCCGAGCACGGACTCGCTCGTAAGATAGCGCACGCTCATACCGCGGGCAACTCGCTTACGAATGTTCGTCGAGCTGATCGCCAGCGCCGGAATCTGAATATAGCGCACGTCGAACGGCAGCCCCGACTCTTTGATTCGGGCACGCGCCGTATCGATATCAAAGCCCGGTCGTGTCGCCGCAATAAAGGTAGCAAGCTCAGCGATTCGTTCGGCATCATGCCAGGTCACAATATCGATAATCGCGTCGGCGCCCGTAATAAAGTAGAGCTTTACCTGCGGCGGGTAAAAGTCGCGAAGGGCATGAAGCGTATCGGCCGTATAGGTTACGCCCGGACGGTCGATCTCGAACCGGCTCGCCAAAAAGGCCGGGTTCGCGGCGGTGGCGAGGACCGTCATGGCATAACGGTCCTCGGCAGGCGTCACCGGCTTGTCAAGCTTAAAGGCAGGAGAGCCCGCCGGCATAAAGAGCACAGCGTCCAAGTCGAGCGACTCGCGCGCCTGCTCGGCGGTCACCAGGTGCCCGTAATGGATGGGATCAAAGGTGCCACCCATAATGCCGAGCCTAAACTCCTGCCCGTCCTCAAGAGGAAGCTCGGGCAGACCGATTCCACCGCGCAGCGACATGGCCTACTCGCCCTCCGAGGTCTCGGCATCGTCCGCGGCATCCACCGCATCGACAATCTCGACGCCCTCATCCGAAGCATCGGTCACGTCAATGGCCTCAACGGCAACGTCCTCGCCAGCATCCTCGAGCTCCTCGTACTCCGAGAAGTCTTCGGCGCCCTCAAAGTCAAAGGCGCGCTGGCAAATGCGGACCTCGTCGCCCGCACGGCAACCGGCCTTCTCGAGCGCGTCGTCAACACCCATACGCGCAAACTTATGCTGCAGGTAAATGACGGCTTCCTCATTTTCCCAGTCGGTCTGGATGACCATGCGCTCGATGGCACGACCGACCACGCGGAAGGCACCGGGCTCTTCCTGGACAATGCGGAAACGCTTCTCACGCTGCAGGCGACGGCGCTCCCACTCATCGTCGCGCAGAACGACCGGCTCATCCGAGACAGCCAACTCGGCGCGCAGCTTAGCCACCTGCTCGCCCACGGCAAGCATCAGCGTGTTGAGACCGGCACCCGTCACGGCGGACACGGCAAAGAACATATGGCCGTCGTCGAGCGCTGCACGCTTGAGGTCGGCAATCTTGTCGGCCGTGCCCGGCGCGTCGCACTTGTTGGCAACGACGATCTGCGGACGCTCAGAAAGCTCAGCGCCATACTGCTCGAGCTCGCGGTTGATGATGCGATAGTCCTCAACCGGATCGCGATCCTCAAAACCACCCGTCATGTCAACGACGTGCATGATCAGGGCCGTACGCTCAATGTGGCGCAGGAACTGGTGACCCAGGCCCTTGCCCTCGCTCGCGCCCTCAATAAGACCGGGGACGTCGGCAACGACGTAAGAATATTCGCCGGCACGCACCATGCCGAGGTTCGGCACGAGCGTGGTAAACGGGTAGTCAGCGATCTTGGGGCGGGCGGCACTCATGCGCGCGATGAGCGATGACTTACCAACCGAGGGAAAGCCCACGAGCGCGGCATCGGCCATAAGCTTCATCTCGAGCTCAATCCAGTGCTCCTCGGCCGGTTCGCCCAGCTGAGCGAACGCGGGCGCGCGGCGCACCGACGTCACAAAGTGCGTGTTGCCCAGGCCGCCGGCACCGCCGGGCGCCACGACGACGCGCTCGCCGTCGTGCACCAGGTCGGCAATCTCGAACATCGGGGTCTGCGTCTCGGGATCGAGCTCGCGCACCACGGTACCCATAGGGACCTTGAGAATCAGGTCCTCGCCGCTCTTACCGTTACGACGGGCACCCTGCCCGTGCGTGCCGCGCTCGGCGCGGAAGTGATGCTTAAAGCGGTAATCGATCAGCGAAGACAGCTGAGCATCGGCCTGGATGACGACATTGCCGCCACGACCGCCGTCGCCGCCATCGGGGCCGCCCTTGGGGACAAATGCCTCGCGCCTAAACGACATGCATCCGGCTCCGCCGTCGCCGCCGCACACGTTAATGCGGCTGATATCGGTGAACTGTGACAACAGAATCGCCTCCTACAAAAAAGAGGGAGACCCTTGAATCCTAAAACTCAAGTGCCTCCCACATATGTGCTCTATGAAGGGTGAATTACGCGTTCGCGAGCGGGCGTACGCTGACCCTGTGCTTGATACCCTTGTGGAACTCAACGGTACCGTCGACCAGCGCGAACAGCGTGTCGTCCTTACCACGGCCAACGTTCTCACCCGGGTGGATGTGCGTGCCGTGCTGACGGACGAGAATCGTGCCCGTGGTTACCGTCTGGCCGGCATAGCGCTTCGTGCCAAGGCGCTGACCGCGGGAGTCACGGCCATTACGGGAGGAACCGAGTCCTTTTTTGTGTGCCATTGTGTATACCTACTCTTTCGTTACGAGTGTAATCTACTCGGCGACGGGAGCCTCGGCAACAGCCTCAGCCTCTGCCTTGACAGCCTTCTTGGCGCGGGAGGTAGCCTGGACCTTCACGATCTTCAGCTTGGTGAGCTGCTGACGGTGACCCTTCAGACGACGATAGCGCTTACGCTTGTGGAACTTGAAGACCAGCTGCTTCTCGCCCTTGAACTGCTCAACGATCTGAGCGGTAACCTTGGCCTTGGCCAGCTTGTCGGGATCGGTGACGATCCTCTTTCCATCGTTGAGGAAGATAACCGGCAGGGTGACCTTGTCGCCCTCATTGCCCTCGATCTTCTCGACGGTGATGACATCGTCGGTGGCGACCTTGTACTGCTTGCCGCCCGTGTTAACGATTGCGTACATGTTTACTTGCCCTTCATGCATCAGTTAGTGCAACAGCCGAATATAGTAGCAGGCGAAAATAACCCCGTCAACGAGTATGTGGAGCAAATCCACAAGTTCGCACAGGTATGGGGCTGACGAGTCGGCCCTCGTCGTCCTCGCATGCTTGATTCTGACGCTCGACATCGTAGGAGCAGATGGTCACGAGGTCTTGCATACCGGTGGAAACAATAGGTGCATCCACGCCCGGGGTCAAGCCCTGCAACAAAACATCAGCAGCAGAAAGCAAAATTTCCGGACGCATGGAGCCCTCGTTGTCGGCATGGGTGTCGAGCATGAGCACCAAATGGTCCGGGCGCTCCCCCGCCGTGAGCTCATAGCCCACGAGCGTGTGATCCAAATCCAAGCGCTTGCTCTTTTTTCCGCGCGCGTAGTCGATGCCATGGTCCGCGCGCAGCGTGTCGATCGCACGACGCACCTCGTCGGCGCTTACGGGCGCCTCGGGATCCAAGTGCAGGTCGATGCGATACGACAGGCGCGTGAGCTGCGCCGTCAACGCCGGCGTGCGCACGTCGATGTACGCCGCCTCGATGGGCGCCAGATCGGCCGGAGACGCCGCAGCCAGGCGCCCAAACGCCTCGTCGAGCGCCACGAACTCGGTCATAAACAGGTCATACCACTCGCAGGTCGACGACGTACCAACCGGTAGCGCCGAAGAGAAGCCCACGCGCATGTGCGGAGAGAAGCCCTGCGTGACGGCATAGGGAAGTCCCGCACGGCGCACGATGCGCTCAATGGTATGGATTACTTCGAGATGGCCCAGGTACTTAAGGCGATCGCGCTTGCCATAGCGAACACGAAGCCTAAAGAGCGAGGGGTTGTCGGTCAGGCGCTCACTCATGCGCGATCACCCATCAATACATTCTTGGCGTGGAGCGTAGGGCAGATCCCGCAGCCGGTGCATGACGTGCGGGTGCAGTCGGGAGTCGTGACGCCCTCGAGCGAGCGACGGTACTCGCGCTCGAGGAAGCCGCGCGTGCAGCCGGGGCTCACGTGCTCCCACGGCAGGCGCCAGTCCAACTCGTAGGGCAGGTGCACGAGCTCATTGAGGTCGATGCCGTTTTTGGCAGCAGCTTCCTTCCAGTTATCGAGCGAGAAATGCTCTACCCAGGCGTCAAAGCGAGAGCCCGAGCGCCAAGCGTCGATGATGACGGGCGTCATGTCACGACCGGCGCGGGACAGCGCAGCCTCGATGAGCGAGGTCTCGGCATCGTGGTAATGAACGCGGACGGCACGGTTGCGAACGCTCGTGATGAGCAGCTTCTGGCGACGCTTGACGTCGTCGTAGTCGAGCTGCGGGCACCACTGGAACGGCGTGGCAGCCTTGGGGATAAAGACCGAAACCGAGATCGACACCGAGATCGAGCCGCGACGAGCCTTGGGCACCACGGAACGACCGAGCTCCAGCACGTGATCGGCCAGATTGGCGATGGCCACGATATCCTCGTCGCGCTCGCCGGGAAGGCCCATCATAAAGTAGAGCTTCATGCGGTTCCAACCGGCCTCGAAGGCCGCCTTGGCCGCACGGTCCAGGTCCTCCTCGGTCACGTTCTTGTTAATGATGTCGCGCATGCGCTGGCTGCCGGCCTCGGGCGCGAACGTCAGTCCGCCCTTCTTTTCGCCGGCGACCGACTCGGCCATATCCACGCCAAACGAATCCAGGCGCTGCGACGGAATAGACACGCGAATACCCGTATCCTCCAGGCGATGGTTGAGCCTGCCGAGCACATCGCGAATGCAGGAGTGGTCGGTCGTGGAGAGCGAGGTCAGCGACACCTCGTCATAGCCGGTCTTTTCCAGACCCTGAATCACCGACGAGACGATCTGGTCGGCCGAGCGCTCACGCACCGGGCGATACGTCATGCCGGCCTGGCAAAAACGACAGCCGCGGGCGCAGCCGCGCAGGATCTCGATAGACAGGCGGTCGTGGACCAGCTGCGCATAGGGCACGCACGACTGCGACAGCGGATTCGTGGCGCCGAAATCCTCGACGACGCGCTTGTAGACCACGGTCGGCGCATCCTTGCCCTCACGCGGCACGGTGTAGCCATGCGGCGAGCAGGGCTCGTCGTGACAAACCTCATAGAGCGACGGCACGTAGTTGCCGGCAATGGATGCAAGCTGCTCGACAATCTGCGCGCGCGGGACTCCTTCGTCACGCAGACGGCGATGCAACTGGCAGGTCTCGAGCAGCGATTCCTCGCCCTCGCCGATGAGGATAACATCGAAGAAGGCCGCGTACGGCTCGGGGTTGTACACCGAGGGGCCGCCGGCGATGATAATGGGGTCGTCCTCGGTGCGGTCAGCCGCTAACAGCGGAATACCAGCGAGGTCGAGTGCCTCGAGGAAGTTCGTCACCGCCATCTCGTGCGGCACATGCAGGCCGACGATATCAAACGAAGCGACCGGCGCTGCACCCTCGAGCGACAGCAGCGGAATGCCTGCCTCGCGCATGGCGTCACCCATATCGGGCCACGGCACATAGCCGCGCTCGCAGGAGATGCCCTCGGCCTGGTTAAGGATGTTGTAGAGGATGGCGATGCCCTGGTTGGGCAGACCGACCTCGTACACATCCGGGTAGATCAGGCAGCAACGGTAGTCGGCATCGGCCTTGGAAAGCGTGCCCCACTCGTGATCGATATAGCGACTCGGCTTCTCGACCTTGGCGAGCAACGGCTCAATTAAATGAAAACAGTCTTGGTATGCAACGCGCAACGGAAAACCCCTAAGCAGCGAGATCTGATGCGTCCTGATAGGACGCCATAGGACGGGTAGCGCCCGCGACCGCAGTCACCAGATCGCGAACGCGGGAAAACGTGGCAGTGACCACCTCGTTAGCACGGCTGTAGTCGACATCGCGCTCGTAGAGCGAAACGAGCGCACGGCCCATGCCATAGGTGCCCGCGGCAGCAGTGAGCGCCTTGACGGCAAACCCAATATGCGGCGTCTGCTTGACGAGCGCGCGGGTGACCGCGCGGATCACAAGACCGCCGGCAAGCACGCCCGCGACCTCGTAGCCGCGCTCAGGCTTAATGCCGCGTCCAAAGACGGCAGCGAGCTCAAAGAGCATGCCCACCTGCGCAAGCGCCATAACGGGATAATCGGTGCCCGGCAAAAACACCAAAGCCCCGGTCGCCATATTGGTGAGCGCACACGAGGTGATGATACGATTGGCCGCCGCGATGCGCATGAAGGCAAAGTTCGCCGCAAAAGCCGTTTCCTTGTCGGTGCGATCGAGAATCCAGCGGGCAAGCGTCTCGAGCAGATACGTCTTATCGGTTGCCGCCACCACACCGAGCATGGGCGTGGACTCCTCGATAAACGGCACCTCCACAGCAGACTCGGCAAGCACGCACACGGGCGCGCCGGCGATCACGAGCTCCTGCACGGCACTCTCCAAGCGGTCGGAACCACACGAGAGCACCAGCACCACATCGGTATCGGTCTTTGGAGCAATTCGCTCCTCCCCCAGACGCTCGACGCGCACAATGCCCGAGGTCGTCTGCGGCACAAAGGCGTCACGCACCGTCTCGGCCAGAAAGCGCGAGGCGGACGAATCCAGATAGACCGAGACGCGCACCGGCGTATCGGAATCCTTCTTAACGGACGCGCCCATCTTAAAAGCGCGGGTCAGCTTATCTACGGGAATTTTCATAGCAAACCCCTCCAGCGGTTACGCGGCGCCCGAACGATGCCGCCATATGGATTGTACGATACCCACCGTCAGCAGTTGGATCATCATCGAAGACGAACCAAAGCTAATAAACGGTAGCGGAATACCGGTAATCGGCATCATGCCGATGCACATGCCGATGTTTTCGAAGGTCTGGAACGCCCACATGCCAACGATGCCCACACACGAAAGACGCAAAAACAGCGACTCACACTTAAAGGCGACGCGAATCGTCGAAAAGATCAGCAGCACGTAGAGGCACAGGAGCAAAAAGGAACCACAAAAGCCAAAGGTCTCGGACAGAAAGGCGAAGACGAAGTCGGTGTGGAACTCAGGCAGAAAGCCGCCGGCTGACTGCGTCGCATGGCCCAAACCCTTACCAAAGAAGCCGCCCGAGCCAACGGCGATAAGCGACTGCTGCAGGTTGTAGGCATCGTCCGAATCGGCATTATCGGGGTCGATAAAGACCGTCAGACGGTTCATCTGATACTGCTTGATGAGCACATCGTGGCCGAGCAGCGAATCAAAGACCGAATCGAGCGCCAGGACGAGGGCCACCAGGCCCACAAGCAGGGCCAGGGTCGACAGCACCCATTCGCGGCGCGCACCGCTCATACAGATGACGATAGCGCCGGAAACCAGCACGACCAGGCCCGATCCCAGGTCGCCCATGGCAACGACGGCCAAAAACGGAATGGACAGCATGCCGCAGAGCTTGACGTAGTCGCGAACGGTATCGATGCGGCCGTTATACTGCGATCCAAGCGTAGCAATAAAGAAGATGGTGATGAGCTTGGCAAGCTCAACCGGCTGGAATGTCAAGCCAATACCGGGAATCTTGATCCAGCCCGTCATGCCCAGACCGCCCGTATAGGACAGACCCGGAATCTTGGGCGAGAGGATCACGATCAGGTCGATGACGAGCAACGCCGTCGAGAAATTGGAAATACCGCGCAGATCGGTACGCCAGACCAGCACCGCCAGCACCGCTCCGATGCCAATTCCCAGCAGATGGCGTGAGAACGAGGCATCGGCCTTAAACTGCGAAGCCGACCAGATGATGATGGCACCGTAGGCAACGAGCGCCACAGTAGCCACGAGCACACCGATATGCACCTTTTGGCGAAACGTGCCGCGCGAGGCCGAAAGTTGCTTGTTGACGCGGTCCAGGCTGCTGCGAGAGCCGGTTTTGGTTGAACGGAACAGATCCGCCGGAGAAAAATCCATCGCAACCTCCTATCGAACCGAAGAATCGCCCGAGGCCGAAGAGGTATCGGGCTCGTCATAAATCACGCCGAGAACGTCACGCACAACATGCATCGCGGTATCTGAGCCACCGCCGCCCTGCTCCAGGACAGTAGCGATGACATACTTGGGATCATCGGCCGGTGCATAGGCGCAGAACCAAGCGTATTCGTCCTCACCGCTTTTCTCGCCCGTGCCCGACTTGCCGTATACCTGCGGCGTCAGGGTGCCAAAGTGCGCCGCCAGGGACGTCGATGCCGTGTAAATCACGTCGTGCATGCCGTTGCGAACAAGAGTCAAATCCGAATCGCTGTTGATCTTGGCCTCCAGGCGCTTCTTCTTGCCCTTGCCGTTGTACTTATAGGCATCGCCGTCGCCATCGCGCGACACGGCAGACAAAAACACGTGAGGCACGTACTGTTTGCCGCCGTTGGCAAGACCCATATAGGCACACGCCATCTGCAGGGGCGTCACCAGGATGTCGCCCTGGCCGATGGCGATGTTGGTCATATCGCCGGCATTCCACTTGCGGTCCTCGGCAGAGGCGTCGGTGAAGTACGACTCTTTCCACTTGGCATCGGGAATACGGCCCGCGCCCTCACTCGGCAGATCGATACCGCAGGTCTTGCCTAGACCCCAGCGACGAAAGACCTCCTGCAGGCCCTCGGGATGTTGCTCGTCATAAAAGAACGCCTTGCCCATGTCGTAGAAGACGGGGTCGCATGAGTTGGCGATACCCGACTGCAGCGTCATGGTGCCGTGGCCGGAATGCAGCCAGCAGTACTTGCCCCACGACTTGCCCAGACCCGTCCAATAACCCGTGCAGTTGGTCGTCTGCCCCGACGTGTAGGTTCCAAACTCAAGACCGGCCAGTGCCGAGAGCGGCTTGATGGTCGAGGCCGACATGTACTGTCCGCTAATGGCGCGGTTGAGCAGCGGGTGCGAACCCTTGTCATCATTGAGCTCGGTCCACACGTCATTTGAGACGCCGCCGATAAAGACGGACGGATCGAACTTGGGCTGGCTCGCCATGCCCAGGATCTCGCCATTGTTGGGATCGAGACACACTACAGCGCCGTTGCCGGCATTGCTGTAGCCAGTGGTCTTGGCAAGCTCGATAGCGCTCGCCAGCGCCGTCTCGCAGGCCTGCTGGATCTTAAGGTCGAGCGTGAGCTTAATGTCAGAGCCGGCCTTCGCGGGCACGGCGCCGGCCTGACCGGTCACGTTGCCCGAGGCATCGACCTTGACGGTCTGCTCGCCACGAATACCCTGCAGCAGGTTTTCGTAGTAGCTCTCAACGCCCGCCTGCCCCACGATATCGCCCGACTGGTACGTAATCTTGCCAGCAGAAGCATCATCGTCGCCAGAAGTTTTCTTATTCTGGGCCTCGAGCTGCTCGAAGGTAATGGTGCCGGTATAGCCCAAGATATGGCATGCCGTCTCGCCATATGGATACTGGCGCTCGGTACGCTCGGCAATCTTGACGCCCGGGAACTCGCCGG
>CABRZY010000042.1 GCA_902475475.1 uncultured Collinsella sp. | reverse complement strand
CGCCCTCAAGCTGGGCGACACCCTCTCGGCGCTCGCCGAAAGACCCAGGTCCTTGAGCAGGCCAGCGAGGTAGATCTGGCCCTCGTCGTTGACGGTCAGCTCAACGTGCTTCTCGGGGAAGTCGGCGAGCTGGCCCTCCTTGAACACGCGGTCGAACTCGGCCTGAGCCTCGTCGCCGGCACCGGCGCCGTGGTAGGTGTCGCACAGGTCGCGACCCAGAGCGCGCTTGAGCTCGTAGGGATCGGCGGAACCGTCGGCCAGGGCAGCGTCGATCTTGTCGACCTCGGCCGGGGTGAGCGAGCTCGCCAGGCGGTAGTACTTGCCGATCATCTCATCGGGGATGGACATGGTCTTGCCGAACATATCCTTGGGCGCGTCGGTCAGGCCGATGTAGTTGCCATAGGACTTGGACATCTTGCGCACGCCGTCGGTGCCCTCGAGCAGCGGCATGGTGAGCGCGATCTGGGGCTCCATGCCCATCTTCTCCATGAGCTCACGGCCGGCGAGCAGGTTGAAGAGCTGATCGGTGCCGCCCATCTCGACGTCGGCCTTGATCTGCACGGAGTCGAAAGCCTGCATCACGGGATACAGGAACTCATGCAGGGCGATCGGCGTCTGAGACTGGTAGCGCTTGGTAAAGTCGTCGCGCTCGAGGATGCGGGCGACGGTGAACTTGGAGCACACCTGCAGCAGACCGGCCAGATCCATCGAAAGGATCCAGTCACCGTTGTGCACGATGGTGGTCTTCTCGGGATCCAGGATCTTCATGGCCTGGCTCACGTAGGTCTCGGCATTGGCCTCGATCTGCTCCTGCGAAAGCTGCGGACGGGTGGAATTCTTGCCCGAAGGGTCGCCAATCAACGCGGTACCGTTGCCGATGATGAGGGTGACGTTGTGGCCCAGGTCCTGGAACTGACGCATCTTGCGCAGCGGCACGGCGTGGCCCAGGTGCAGGTCGGGACTGGTGGGGTCGACGCCGAGCTTGATGTTGAGGGGCTCGCCCTTCTCAAGCTTCTTGCGAAGGTCGGCCTCGGGAACGATCTGCGCGGCGCCCGAGGTGATGATACGCATTTGCTCGTCAACAGACAGCATTGGGTATCCTCCTTTTGCTATAGCACCCTCGCCGAAAACGGCGGTGCTGGAAGTCCATAAACTCTCTTATGATAACAAACTGACGCGACGCGGCACCTACGACAGGAAAATCCTCGTCCTGCCGCATGCGTCAATGGCAACTGGCAGACGTGTACCGTCACGCTCGACCAGATAGCGTGCCTGCCGACGACGCAAGCAGTCGCGGCAACGGACCTGTCCCGTCGCATCGGTGGCGCAGACGCCCTCGGCGGTCAGCAGGCAGTGCTCGCACACCATAAGCTCGGGACGGTCGGCGTCGACCGGACCCAAGACGCCGGGTTCAGCAGCCAGTTCGGCAATACGATCCGCATCATTGCCGAGCAACTCGGCCGGCAAGTACACCCGCCCCGCACCGAGTCCGCGCAGCCAGGTAAGCGTGGCCCGATTCGCGCAGAACACCGGCGCCGCCACGTCAAACGTCACGCCCAGCTCGCGAGCGATCACCACCTGTCCCAGGTTGCGGCAGACGACGCGCCCGGCACGCTGCATCAGTGAGCGGGTCCAGTCAGCGTCACTCGCGCGGCACACCTCGTCAAGCACCACAACGGCGTCGGACAAATCGAGTTCCCCGCGCGGGTCGGCATCCATCAGCTGCCAAGCAAAAACCATGCGAGTGGGAACCGCGCACTCCACCAACTCCGTCGACGCACCGCCATCCACCGCAACGTCCTCAAAGGGCAGCACCTCAACGGCACGAGCAACGGGCGCAATCGCATCCGCCTCGGCCCGCATGCACTCCAACACCGCCGCCGTCTGATCCAACACGCCGGCGCTGCGAATCAGGTATACCTCGCAGCCCGTGCCCACCTTACGCTTGCAATGCACGACGACGCGCTCCCCCGCTGCGGCATCCACCGGGCAGGGCACCTGCGGCCAGCGCTTGGGCACATCGGGACGCGCGTCGACACCCGGATAGAACCGAATCTCGAGCGTGTCACCCGCCGCCACGGCGGCGTCGAGCTCAACGGTCACCTCTTCGTGGCCCACAGCGACCAAGCGCCCCACGCGCACGCCCTGGTTAATTGCGCGCTCAAAGCTCATCAGCTCGGCACCCGAACGCCCTCGCAGGTACGCATCGGTAAACCCACGGTTAAACGACCTCCCCAGCTCGCGCTCAAGCTCTTCCACGGCATCGGGGTCCCACGCGCCGTCGCACAGCATATCGAGTGCCCGGCGCCACACCCGCACCACGTTGAATACGTAATCGGGGTTCTTCATGCGCCCCTCGATCTTGAGCGACGCCACGCCGGCATCTACAAGCTCGGGCAGATGCGCAATACCCAGATAGTCACGCGGACACAGCAGGCGATCTCCCTCGACGGCGACAACGCTCTGTCCAGCCTCGTCCACCAGGTCGTACGCCAGACGGCACGGCTGCGTGCAGTCGCCACGCATCGCCGAGCGCCCACGCCGCAGGGCCGAGAACTCGCACGCCCCCGAATAGCCGATGCAAATCGCACCGTGGCAGAATACCTCGATGGGCACGCCCGTGGCACATAGCGCCGCAATCTCGTCGACCGTCAGCTCGCGTGCCGTCGTCACGCGCTCGACCCCAAGCTCATCGGCGGCAAGCCGCACGGCGCTCTCGCTATGAGCGCCCGCCTGCGTGGACAGGTGAATCTCGACCCCGGGAATCGCCGCGCGCAGCGCGCAGGCCAACCCGGCATCGGCGACAATCAGAGCATCGGCGCCCAGCTCCAGTGCATGAGCTCCCAACGCCACCGCGTCGGATAACTCATCGTCAAACACGAACACGTTGAGCGTCACGTACACGCGCACGCCATGGGCATGCGCCACGGCGCAGCCGCGCGCAAACTCGTCATCCGTAAAGCCATGCGCGCTCACGCGGGCGTTAAAGCCGCCCAACCCCGCATAGATGGCATCGGCACCCGCGGCGATGGCCGCAAGCATCTGGTCGAGCCCGCCCGCCGGCGCCAGCAGCTCGGGCAGCGCCGCACCGGCAGCATCCAATCCAGTCTCGTATTGTTCGCTCGGCCCCATCGCCCGAATCGCCATCGGCAAACTCCTTACCAAGGTATGCATTCACTCTGAAAAATGCCGTCTTCCAGCATACACGAGGCCTCGCGCGCCCCGTTTGGTTTATCGTGTAATAACTTATGTTCATCCTGCCTCGACGGCACATCTACCGTCCGGCACGACATACCTGGAGGTCAATATATGGGTCCTCGCCAACGACAGGGACGCAGCCGTTCAAAGACGCATGCCCTGCCCATAATCCTGCTCTCGTTTTTGGGCTTTCTGCTGATTGCGGGCGTGGCGTTTGGCATCGGCATGGTCGGCAACGTCAACCGCTGGCTGTCCGATCTGCCCGACTACACCGACGCCAACGCGTATCTGGTGAGCGAGCCCACCGAGATCGTCGACTGCAACGGCAACAAGATCGCGAGCTTCTACACGCAAAACCGCAAGTCCATCACCAAGGACGAGGTCTCCCCCTACGTGCTGCAGGGCACCGTTGACGTCGAGGATGAGCGCTTCTACGAGCACGGCGGTATCGACCTGTGGGGTATCGCGCGCGCTGCGGTGGCAACCCTCGGCGGCGGGCACGAAGGCGCCTCGACTATCACCCAGCAGCTGGTGCGCAACACCATCCTGCAGGAGGAGCAGTTCGACTCGACCATCGAGCGTAAGGTGCGCGAGGCCTACATCGCCGTCAAGATGGAGGACATGTACTCCAAAGACGAGATCCTCATGATGTACCTCAACACCATCTATTACGGCCACGGCGCCTACGGCATCGAGGCCGCAGCCGAGACCTATCTGTCCAAGAGCGCCGCCGACCTCACCCTGAGCGAGGCCGCGCTGCTCATCGGCCTTCCCAACTCGCCCTCGCAGTACGACCCCACGGTCAACCCCGACCTGGCGCTGTCCCGTCGCAACAAGGTCCTTGACAACATGTTGCGCCTGGGCCACATCACGCAGGAGGAGCACGATGCCGCACAGGCCGAGCCCATCGCCCTCAACGTGACCGAAATCTCGGGCAGCGGCGTTGACGTATACTCGCAGCCCTACTTTGTCGCCTATGTTAAGCAGCTGCTGGAGCAGGAATTATCGACCGACGTGCTCTTTAAGGGCGGCCTGACCGTCAAGACCACCATCGACCCCACGATGCAGCAGGTGGCAGAGAATGCCGTCCGCGAGCAGCTCGACACGCTCTCACTCGACGGCCTGGACATGGGCATGGTCGTCGTCGACCCCAAGACCGGCTACATCAAGTGCATGGTGGGCGGCTACGACTACAACGCCGACGAGAACCACGTAAACCATGCCACGGCCAAGCGCCCCGTCGGCTCCACCTTTAAGGCCTTTACGCTGGCAACTGCCATCCAAAACGGCATGAACCCCAACGTCACCCTCAACTGCAACTCGCCGCTCAAGGCCAAGGGCACCACGACCGAGGTCCAAAACTACGCCAACCATAGCTATGGCAACATCACGCTTAAGCAGGCAACGGCATACTCCTCCAACACCGGCTACATCCAGGTGGCGGAAGCCGTCGGCAACAGCAAGATCATCTCGCTCGTCAAAAAGCTCGGCATCGACCCCGCCAAGGACAACATCGAGGACGTTCCCGTCATGACGCTCGGCACCGGCTCGATCTCGCCGCTCGAGATGGCCGCCGCCTACGCGACGTTTGCCAACGGCGGCTACTATCGCCAGCCGATCGCCATCACCGAGATTGACTCTCGTACCGGTTCGGTGCTGTACCAGCACACGGACAATCCCTCACAGGTGCTTACCGAGGGCGAGGCCGCCGCGGTCACCGATGTTCTGTCCGGCGTCATGCAGGGCAGCGGTACAGGTGCTGCCGGCGCCCTGAGCGTCAACCAGCCCTATGCCGGCAAAACGGGCACCACCGACAACACCACCAACCTGTGGTTCTGCGGCTATACCCCGCAGCTGGCGTGCGCCCTATGGACCGGCTATTCCGCAGGTGAGATCCCCATCCAAAAATACGGCACGGACCTGCTGGGCGACAGCACCAACCTGCCTGTCTTTAAGCGGTTTATGAACACCGTTCTGACCGGTACCGAGCGCGAGGAGTTTGCGACCGGAACGGCGCCCACCTACAAGAACAACAGCGTCTGGAAGTTCTACGGCACCAACAACACCAAGAAGACGGAGAACGACGACAAGGACGAGAACGAGGACGAAGAGGAAACCACCACAACGACTACCACGACGACCACGACCACCGAGACCACGGGCGGCGACACCACCGGCGGCACCGGAACGACCGGTGGCTCGACGGGCGGCTCCACTGGTGGTTCGACCGGCGGCGATGGCGGCACGCCTACGCCCACGCCTACGCCCACTCCCGACCCCTCGCCCACGCCTGACGATACGGTCGGCTAGAAATTCATCCGGCCATTAGCAACAAGGCCCCCGAGCAGCTTATTAAAGTGCTCGGGGGCCTTTTAGTTTAAAGCGACCTGGTGGACGGTCTTTATACCGGCAAACAATATAGGGGGTACCGACCAACGTCGATACCCCCTTACAAGCCACCATGTCACGCACATAGTGCCGAGCGCACGACCCGCACGCCTACTTGCGAGAATTGCTCAGCTTATTGATCAGCGCCTCGAGACGCTCGCCGTCCTCGGCCGTCTGGGCAATAACCAAAATCGTATCGTTGCCGGCAAGCGAGCCAAGCACATCGGGCAGCTCTGCCGCATCAACGGCGGCGGCGATGCCGGAAGCCGTACCAGGCTGAGCCTTGATCATGACCAGATTATCGGTACGTAGTACGCCCGTTACGAGCTCGGAAACCATACGCTGCAGGTGCAGGTCCTCTGCCAGAACATAGATGCCCTCAGGGAGCTTACGCAGCCCCATGTCGGCAATATCGCGAGAGACAGTCGCCTGCGTGCAATCAAAGCCCATAGCACGGAGCTCATCGACCAGCACGCGCTGCGTGCGGACGTCCTTATTGCGCACAATATCTCTAATGGCATCCTGGCGCCCATTGCGTTTTTTAGCCATACAAACCCTCTCTCCAAAAGATGGCGGAGACAATCAATCAGTGATTGAATAGTTTAACGCTATTTGAAGGCTTTTGTGTATAAGAACGCATTTCGAAACAATTCTATGCAAGTTTGTTTCGAAATGAGCCGTTTAGGCGGTTTTTGCGCCCGTCCGGTTAAGAAAAGCTGCCAGATGCGTACACATCACGCAGCGCGCGGGCTTGGCGCTGGCGATCGGCCCAAACAACAGACCGAGTCCCCGATGGTTGTCCTTGAGCGCGGCGACCATCTGACGGGTTCGAGGCGCATCGAGCATATCACGCATGCGGGCGGAACGCTCGATTGACGACAACCCATGCGGGCTCAGGCACATATTCTCGATGCAGGCGACCAGTCCAGCAAAGTAGAACTTTTGGCTTGCCAGCTTGAGCCGACCACCGCTATCTGCTTCCGAGAGCGAGTCCGCAAGCTCGTCGAGTGCTCGGATGTCATCGGATACCTTGGCATACATGGTGGGATCAAAGGCATCTGTAAGCTTAGGTGCCGCGGCGTGGAAACAAGCGTCGCCGCAGCCGGAGACGCACTGCGCCCGCGAGAGCGCGCACGCCATAAACCCAACTGTGCGAAACACCTTGTCGCACAAAAGGCATGCCTCAAACAGCGAGCGGCTGTACATCACGCCAGAGGTCTGAGCGACTAGGCCGCCCAAAATCAACTGGGGCAGCTCAGTCACCATAGAAGACTCGTCTTCTATGGCAATAGAGGCAGCATCCAAGACGCGCGAATGACGCTCGCGATGCGCATCGTATCGATCGAGCGACACCGAGGGGAGCACCATGTCTGCCGCAGTATCGCACGCGATATCGACCATCTTGGAAAGGGCCTGCGGAGCAAACCACTCATCGGCGTTCATGGCGATGATTTGAGAGCCGCGCGAGGCATCAAAACCGGCACGAAGACAAGCGCCGCGCTTCGCGTCCTCGACGTCAATCAAATCAATATGGATGTCCCTGTCGGCAGCAACTTGAAGCGAATGGCGCACACCGGGCGCAGCATCGCGGCAGACAACGACGATCTGCAAATCATAGAGGTCTTGGTTCTGGATACTCTCGAGCGCACGCATCGCATAGCTGGGCGAACCTTCTACTACAAGGATCACCGAAAGTCGCGGATGCGAGCCACGTCGAACCAAGTTATCCGTCCTCTCGACAGCAATGAATCAAACTGTCGTTCATGGTACACCCCGGCAATAAAAGCAATGAGACACCGGTTGCACTGCACGCCAAGAACAGATGTTGCACACGCGCAGCCCACAGATGACAGGTGCCGACGAACGGCGCGTCTAGCCCTCCCCTAGTCGAGCACGACAAGCTCGGCGGGATCGTAATCCACGCCCATAAACGTAAGGCCGCAGGCGGGAGCCGTGGGGCCCGCAGCGGTACGGTCGCAAGCATCGATGACCTCGCGCATCCACTCGGGTTCACGGCGATGCATGCCAATCTCGACAAGCGTGCCAACGATCGTACGGACCATCGAATGCAGAAACGCATTGCCCTCGATGGTAAACGTCAGGATGTCCTCGCCAAACGCAACCTCATGGCCAAACTCGGCGCGCATTACGCAGCGGTGCGTAGGTTTGCCCACGGCAGAGGCAACCTTGCAAAAGCTTTTAAAGTCCTGCTCGCCCAAAAGCGCAGGGCAGGCGGCCGCCATCGCATCGACGTCGAGGGGATAGCGATGCCACCACACAGCACCGCGTGACAGCACGGGCCGCGGATCACGATCGGCAATGCGATAGGTGTAAGTGCGAGAGCACGCGTCAAAGCGCGCAGAAAAGCCCTTACGAGCCTTGTAGACCTCGTTGATGGCGATATCTTTGGGCAGCAGGGCATCCATGGCCCGCAGCCACCTACGGCGCGTACACGCGAGCTCAGCGTCCGTTACGGGCACGCTGATGTACTGAGCCACGGCATGAACGCCGGCATCGGTACGCCCCGCGCACGTCAAATCGATCGGGCGGCGAAGCAGCGTCTCGATGGCTCGACGTAGCTCACCCGCAACCGTCGTCTGTCCCGGCTGCTCGGCAAATCCGCTATACGATGAACCATCATAGGCCACGCGAAATACGAGCGTGGCGTCAAGCTCGGGGGTCGAATTGAAATCAGACGGCGCAGTCATGGGCGCTCCCAACAAACAAGTAACGGTATCGCGACAAAAAAAGAGGGGTACGCGAACGTACCCCTCGAATATAGCCTATGCAGACGGAATGTCTACTCAGCGGTCTCCTCAGCAGGAGCCTCCTCGACAGCCTCGACCTTCTTGGGAGCAGCGGCCTTCTTGGGGGCCGGAGCAGCCTTCTTGGCCTTAGGCGTGCAAGGCTCGGTGACGAGCTCCATGATAACGATGGGAGCGTTGTCGCCCTTGCGTTTGCCGAGCTTCATGATGCGGGTGTAACCGCCATTGCGGTCCTGCCACATGCCCTGGGCAGCCTTGTCGAAGATCTCGGCAACGAGCTGCTTATCGCCAAGCTTGGCGATAGCCAGACGACGAGAGTGCAGGTCGCCCTTCTTGGCCCAAGTGATGATCGGGTCGACGACCGAACGCAGCGCCTTAGCGCGGGTCTCGGTGGTCTTGATGCGGTCGTTCTCGAAGAGGGCCTTAGCAAGGCTCTTCTTCATGGCCTTGGTGTGGCTCGCATCGGTGCCGAGCTTCAGGCCCTTCTTAACGTTGTGACGCATGGTCTAGTTTCTCCTCAAATATGCGAAGCATTAAGCCTTCAGGCTCAGGCCCATGGACTCAAGCTTGTCCTTCACTTCCTCGATCGACTTAACACCGAAGTTACGGATGTTGAGTAGATCGTTCTCCGAGAACTCAACGAGCTGACGGACCGAGTGAATGCTGGCGCGCTTAAGGCAGTTGTAGGAACGGACGGAAAGGTCCAGATCCTCGATCTGCTTGTCCAGCTCGGCGTTGTCGTTGGTGACCTCGGGAGCGAAGATCGAAGCCTCCTCCTCGACCTCGGGGGTCTCGGCAAGGTTCATAAAGGCGGCCATATGCTGGTTGATGATATTAGCAGCCTGGACCACGGCGTCGCGCGGGGCGATGGAGCCGTTGGTCTCGATCTCGAGGACAAGGCGGTCGTAGTCGGTGTGCTGACCGACACGGCAAGCCTCAACGAGCTTGGCGCAACGGGAAACCGGCGAGTACAGCGAGTCGACGTGGATCACACCGATGGGATCGTTGTCGCGCTTGTTGGCCTCGCCAGAAACATAGCCGCGGCCATAGCCGATGCGCATGCTCATGGTGAGATGGCCACCCTCGGTGAGCGTAGCAATGTGCTGCTCGGGGTTGACCAGCTCAAACTCGGACGGAATAAAGAAGTCCGCACCGGTGACCTCGCAGGGGCCGTCAACCGAGATGGTGGCGGTCGCCTCGTCGGTCGTGCCGAGAGCCCTGAAGACAAGACCCTTGACATTCAGGACGATGTCGGTGACATCCTCGACCATGTTAGGGATGGTCATGAACTCGTGCTGCGCACCATCGATCTGAATAGCCTCGACGGCGGCACCCTCGAGCGAGGACAGAAGTACGCGACGGAGGGAGTTACCCAGCGTATCGCCGTAGCCACGCTCGAGCGGCTCGACGGAGACACGAGCAGACGTCTCGTTGATCTCTTCGACCTGAACCTGAGGCCTAATGAATTCTGACATGTATTACCTCCAGCCTCAGCAGCCCGGATGGACTACTTAGAGTAGAGCTCGACGATGAGCTGCTCGTTGATATCACCGCTGATCTGCTCACGCGTCGGCAGAGCGAGCACGTTACCAGACAGCTTCTCGATATCGACCTCGAGCCAGCCAGGGACCTCAAAGCGCTCGGAGGAAATCAGGGCCTCCTTGATGGGGAGGAGGTCACGGAACTTCTCGCCGACAGCGACGACGTCGCCGGCCTTGACGCGGTAGGACGGGATGTCCACGCGCTTGCCGTTCACGGTGAAGTGACCGTGACGGACGGACTGACGAGCCTCTTTGCGAGTGCGGGCGAAGCCAAGACGGAAGACGACGTTGTCGAGGCGAGACTCAAGGATGATCATGAGGTTCTCACCGGTGACGCCGTTCATCTTGCGGGCCTTGTTGAAGTAGCCGTGGAACTGCTTCTCCAGAACGCCATAGATGAACTTGACCTTCTGCTTCTCGCGCAGCTGCATGCCGTACTCAGATTCCTTGCGACGGCGCTTGGGCTGACGGATAGATTCCTTCTTGCTGCTGTAACCGAGCTCAGCGGGATCGATCCCGAGCTGACGGCAGCGCTTAAGAACAGGAGTCCTGTCGATTGCCATATTGATACGATCCTTTCAGTTACACGCGGCGACGCTTCTTGGGGCGGCAGCCGTTGTGCGGAATGGGGGTCTTGTCCTGGATGCTCGAGACCTCGAGGCCAGCAGCCTGGAGGGAGCGGATGGCGGTCTCACGACCGGAGCCGGGGCCCTTGACGAAGACGGAAACCTTCTTCATACCGTGCTCCATGGCCTGCTTGGCAGCAGCCTCGGCAGCCATCTGGGCAGCGAACGGCGTGGACTTACGGGAGCCCTTGAAGCCCACCTGGCCAGCCGACTTCCAGGAAATGACGTTGCCCTGGGGATCGGTGATCGAAACGATCGTGTTGTTGAACGTAGAACGAATGTGAGCCTGGCCCACGGAAATGTTCTTACGGTCCGCGCGCTTCAGACGGGCAGCGCGAACGTTCTTCTTAGCAGTAGCCATCTATCTAGCGCTCCTTATTTCTTCTTCTTAGCACCGATCTGACGCTTCGGGCCCTTGCGGGTACGAGCGTTAGTGTGGGTGCGCTGGCCGCGGACCGGGAGGCCCTTGCGGTGACGAAGGCCGCGGTTGCAGCCGATGTCCATAAGGCGCTTGACGTTCTGGTTGCGCTCACGGCGGAGGTCGCCCTCAACCATGATCTGGTTCTTATCGATATAATCGCGGATGGCGTTAACCTCATCCTCGGTGAGGTCCTTAACGCGCGTATCCACGTTAACGTTGCACTCGACGCAAATCTTCGTCGCAGTGGTGCGGCCGATGCCGTAAATGTAGGTCAGACCGATCTCAACGCGCTTCTCACGCGGGAGGTCGACACCATTAATACGGGCCAACGTAGTCTCCTCTCTTAACCCTGACGCTGCTTATGACGGGGGTTCTCGCAAATGACGAGGACCTTGCCATGGCGCCTAATGATTTTGCACTTATCGCACATCTTCTTGACCGAAGGACGTACCTTCATCGTTCTTCCTTTCGGTAGCGCTCAAACTACTTCCCTACTATCTACTCGCCCAGCCGCAGGCGTTTAAAACTATGGCTGGTCTTCACACACAATCCGACCGTAGGTTGAGCTAAGCCTGCAGCCGGAAATGGAGTGCGTGTATGCGTGCCGCTATTTGTAGCGATAGGTGATGCGGCCACGGGTCAGGTCGTACGGGGAAAGCTCCACGACAACCCTGTCACCGGGGAGAATACGGATGTAATTCATTCGGATCTTGCCAGAAATGTTGCACAGAACCGAATGACCGTTCTCGAGCTCGACCTTAAACATGGCATTGGGCAACGGTTCCTTTACCGTACCCTCGAGCTCAATTGCGTCTTCCTTCTTCACAAGCAATCATCTTTCTCTTGAAAACGACAGCGATTGAGTATTCTACAACACGTATGCACGCATCGTAATAACTTCGTAATGGCTCCACAACTAAGTGGAACTTGTTACATTT
>CABRZY010000041.1 GCA_902475475.1 uncultured Collinsella sp. | reverse complement strand
TGTCGGGCAGAACCGCGAAATACTGCCAGCAGCTGTGCTCGGAGTTGCGCTCGCCAGTCTGCTCAAACAGACGCTGGTTGTAGGCGTCGAGCTCCTCGCGCACGATAGCGTCAGCGTTCTTGAGGATCTCGAGCTTCTCCTTGTCGACCGCGCCGATGATGCGGATGGCAAGACCCGGGCCCGGGAAAGGCTGGCGGAACACGATGTGACCCGGCAGTCCGAGCGCCAGACCAAGCGCGCGGACCTCGTCCTTAAAGAAGTGGTCGAGCGGCTCAATAAGGTCGAAGTGCACGCCCTCGGGGAACGGGATCAGGTTGTGATGGCTCTTGATGGTGGCCGTCTTGCCGCCCGTCTTGCGAGCGCCGGACTCGATGATGTCGGGGTAGATGGTGCCCTGAGCCAGGTACTTGACCGGCTTGCCATCGGTCTCGAGCTGCTGCGCCACGGCGAAGAACTCTTTCCAGAACTGCGTACCGATGATGCGGCGCTTCTCCTCGGGCTCGGTCACGCCGGCCAGAAGCTCGGCATAACGGTCCTCGGCGTGGACGTGGATAAAGTCGACGTCAAACTGCTTGGTGAAGACCTCCTCCACCTGCTCGGGCTCGCCCTTGCGCAGCAGGCCGTGGTTGATGAACACGCAGGTCATCTGCTTGCCCACGGCGCGGGCGCCCAGCGCAGCCACGACGGAGGAGTCAACGCCGCCGGACAGAGCCAGAATCACGCGGTCGTCACCGACCTTCTCGCGGAACTCGGCCGTCATGGTCTCGACCAGGTTGTCCATGCTCCAGTTGGGCTCCAGGCCGCAGATCTCAAACAGGAAGTTGCTCAGCAGCTGCTGACCGTACTCGGAGTGCTTGACCTCGGGGTGGAACTGCGTGGTGAAAATCTTGCGCTCGACGCACTCCATGGCGGCAACCGGGCACACGTCGGTGCTGGCGGTAACGGTAAAGCCCTCGGGCACCTCGGAAACGGCGTCGCGGTGGCTCATCCACACGGTCTGCTCCATGGGCGTGGAGTTAAAGAGCTTGGCGCCGGCCGTGCGCGTGATGGTGGCGCGGCCGTACTCGCCCACCTCGGAGTGGCCGACCTTGCCGCCGAGCGTCACGGCCGTGATCTGATGGCCGTAGCAAAAGCCCAGGACGGGAAGGCCCAGGTCAAAGATGGCAGGATCGATGGACGGAGCGTCCTCGGCGTACACGGAAGCCGGACCGCCGGAAAGGATGAGCGCAGAGGCGTTCATCTCGCGAATCTCGTCGGCCGAGATGTCGCAGGGGACGATCTCGGAATACACGTTGAGGTCGCGGACGCGACGGGCAATGAGCTGACCGTACTGCGCACCAAAGTCGAGTACGAGGACCTTTGCGGAAGCCTTTTGATCCATGGTTCCCCCTCTTGTTGGCGGGGAGCCGGTGCCCACCCGCGCGAATAAACGAGAATAACTTTCATAGTGTACACGTTATATGGGGTTTCTCGTCCCTCGCAGCCATCAGCGCACGGCAAACGCACGACCTGGGCCCCTATTTGACGGCAATTGAAGTGTTACCAGACGTTACAGATGATGTAATACGCTTGAACATTGGACGCCCTGTGCCACAATACTGCCGAACGACTCCGCCTCTGCGGCGGCAAATACGATAGGAATACCAGCATGAAGCGCATCCTTCTCATCGCCACGGGCGGCACCATCGCATCGACCGAGGACGGCAACGGCCTCTCCCCCGCCCTGACCGGTGAGGAGCTCGCCCAGAGCGTCCCCGAGATCTCGGGCCTCTGCGAGCTCGACGTCGTGCAGCCCATGAACATCGACAGCACCAATATGCGCCCGAGCGACTGGATGCGTATCCGCGACGTCATCGTCAAGGGCTATGCCGACCACGACGGCTTCGTGATTCTGCACGGCACCGACACCATGAGCTACACCGCAGCAGCGCTTTCCTACCTGATTCAGGACAGCCCCAAGCCCATCGTGCTCACCGGCTCGCAAAAGCCCATGGGCAACCCCTTTACCGATGCCAAGCTCAATCTGTACCAAAGCCTGCTCTATGCGCTCGACGAGCACTCGCACGATGTGTCGATCGTGTTTGGCGGCGTCGCCATTGCCGGCACACGAGCCCGCAAGCAGCGCACCATGAGCTTTAACGCGTTCATTAGCGTCAACTATCCGCCCATCGCCTATATCCGCAACGACCGCATCGTGCGCAACGGGCTCCACGGCACGCATCAGGGCGAAAACCCGGTGCGTTTCTACGACAGCATCGACCCGCGCGTATTTGTACTCAAGCTTACGCCCGGCGTGAACCCGGGTATCCTGGACGCCCTTGCCGATAGCTACGACGCCGTGATTCTGGAGACCTTTGGCATTGGCGGTATCCCCGAATTTGGCGAGTCCGGCGAGTCATTCCAAGAGGCAATTTTCCGCTGGGTCGATTCGGGCCGCACCGTCGTTATGACCACGCAGGTCCCCGAAGAGGGCCTCGATCTGGGCGTTTATAAGGTCGGCCGAGCTTACGCCGATCATCCGGGTATTTTGCGCGGCGACGACATGACCACCGAGACGCTCGTGGCCAAAACCATGTGGGCACTCGGCCAGTCACGTGATGCGGCCGAGATTCAGCGCCTGTTCTACAGCCAAGTCAACCACGACCGCATCCCGATGGCGTAATTCAGTTGTCGACGGGTATCCCCTATTCGATACCCTCGAGAAGCTCTGACACCGTCATGCCGAGTGCGGGCGCGATCTTAAATAGAATCTTGAGCGTGAAATTTGCCGTCCCATCTTCGATTCGATCGAGATAGGGTCGGCTGATTCCTGTCGCCACACAAAAATCAACCTTGGAGATACCAAGGTCCCTGCGCGCCTCTTCGACCCGCCTGCCCAGAATCTGTTTCGCACGTTCGTCCATGCAGCCGAGTTTGAAATGGAGCCGAACATAAACGTAAACTATAGTTTACGTTTTGCCGAATACACAGGAGTTTTCTATGTCGGGTTCTTCGGTCCGCATGTACCGAGCCACGCTTCGCACAAACAGCGCGCCGCCCAAGCTCGTCGTCGTTGAAGCAGAATGCCTTTCGCCCGATGAGCGCACAGCATTTGCATTGCTATCAAGTCGCGTCGCCGCCGTTCTGGTCCCTTGCCCGGCGCAAGGTGAACTTGCCATCCAATGCCAAGCGCACAGCTGCTCGCTCAATCAGGCTGCCGTAATCGCAACCAGCCAGCGTGGCCTGCCCCTTCTCCTCGAAGCCGGTATCGCGCTCTGCCTCCGCGGCGCCGGATACGAAAACGAGGCCGCCGCCGATATGGTCTTTAAACCACGATCGAGCGGCGGCCTCGCAGCAGCCATTGAATATGCGTGCAGGCTCGTTGCCTAAAAGGACAAGCTAGAAACCAAAGCCAAAGCCCGTTCCAGTAATCGCCGAATACATAAAGTAGACGTTGATCACGTTGAGGAACACGCCCGTGATGCAGCCGTTGCGCAGGTAGCGCTCGCACGCAAGACGTGCCATCACAGCGGAGTCCTCGTTGTTCTTTGCCTGGCGTCCCGCCGTAAAGTACGTCGCCACGCTCAGCAGCAGGTTGAGCACTGGCAGTGCCAGCAGCTCGTAGCTCTTACCCCAGCGCGTCACCTCGCCGGCGGCGTTAAACTTCGTTGCCACCTCGGGGCCAATGTTGGGGATAACACACGCTGCAACCACCAGCGGAATCACCGCAAGTACGAGCAGCGCGATGCCCATGTAGCCGGCTTTTTTGCCATATTTAAACATACGCGTCATCCTTACACGTTAAAGCGGAAGTGCACGACGTCGCCATCGGCCATGACATAGTCCTTGCCCTCAATACGCAGCTTGCCGGCAGCCTTGGCGCCCTGCTCGCCACCGAGCTCGATGTAGTCGTCGTAGCCAATAACCTCGGCCTTAATAAAGCCGCGTTCAAAATCGGTGTGGATGACGCCGGCGGCCTGCGGGGCGGTCGCGCCCTGACGAACCGTCCAGGCCTTGACCTCCATCTCGCCAGCCGTAAAGAACGACTGCAGGCCGAGCAGCTTGTAGGCTGCCTGCGCGAGCACGTCCAGACCGGGCTGCTCCAGGCCCAGGCTCTCCAGATAGTCGGCGGCATCCTCGGGATCGAGCTCGGAGAGCTCGGCCTCAATCTTGGCGCAGATCGGCAGCGGCTTGACGCCATCGATGGGCGCCAGGTCCTCGTTGAGCATATCCTCGTCCACGTTGGCCACATACAGGATGGGCTTCATAGTGAGCAGGAACAGGCCCTTGGCGGCGGCACGCTCCTCGTCGGTCATCTCCATGGATGCGGCGCGCTTGCCCTCGTTGAGCCAGGCAAGCAGGCGCTTGGCAACCTCGAACTTGGGCATGAGCTCCTTGTCGCGCTTGGCCTCCTTCTCGAGTTTGGGCAGCTGCTTCTCGAGCGTGCCCATATCGGCCAGGATGAGCTCGGTCATGATGGTGTCGGCATCGCCGGCGGGGTCGACGAACTCGCCCGTGCGGCCCACCTCACGCATGACGTTGGGGTCCTTAAAGTAGCGCACGACCTCGCAGATGGCATCGGTCTCGCGGATGTTTGCCAAGAACTGGTTGCCCAGGCCCTCGCCCTCGTTAGCGCCCTTCACCAGACCTGCGATGTCGACAAACTCGACCGTCGCCGGCACAATGCGGCCGGGGTTGACGATGTCGGCGAGCTTTTGCAGGCGGCTATCGGGCACATCGACGATACCCACGTTAGGGTCAATCGTGGCAAACGGGTAGTTGGCGGCAAGGCCGGTCTTTTTGGTAAGCGCGGTGAACAGCGTCGACTTGCCCACGTTGGGCAGGCCCACGATACCGATGGAAAGGGACACGACAGCTCCTTTTGGTACAGGTACTTCAAACTTCATAAGTATAGCGCCGCCGCAGCATCCGGGCGAATCCGGACACCACGACGGCGCAAATGAAGCAGAGATTGGGGTCGCCGGCTAGTCCGCGAGCTTCTCCACCTGATCGAGCATCTTGTCGAGCTTGGCCTTTGCCTCGGCCTTGACCTTCTCAGCTTCTTCGTGAGCCTTCGCCTTCTGAGCGGCCTTTTCCTCGGCCTCGGGGTCGACGACGACCAAGTTGGATGCATCATGCTCAACCAGCTTGAGCGCATGTTCGGGACAAACTTTGACGCAGGCACCACAGCCCAAGCAATACGTGGACTCCAACGCAAAGCGGCCGCTTCCCACCAAATCGCAGGCGAACGTGGGGCACACATTGACGCACTCGCCGCACGACGTGCACTTGTCAAAATCGCACTCCGGCGTACTCACCTGCATGTTCTGGGCAAGCTCGGGGTGGTTTTGCAGCGTCGAGAGCACCAGCTGCCGCCCGTGCGTGAGCGAACGGCGACGCTTGGTCGTCGTGGTGCCGCACATGGTGTTGAGCGTGCGCTCCAGCTGGGTAATCTGATGGCGATGGGCCTTGAGCTTTTGCGTCACCGAGGCCAGCGCCGCCGTCGCCGGATTGAGCTTGGTCACCGTCAGGCCCGTCGTGCGGGCAATCTTTTCCATGTACTCCTTGCGCTCGTACTCGCGAAGCTTATGGCACTTGAGGCTCTTGGGGTCGACCTCCAGGCCCATACCCGTGCCAGACCACTCCTCGGCCTTCGCAATCGCCTCGCCCAGAATGTCCTCACCGCCGATGTTGCGGCATTTATCGCACACGCCCAACGGCAGGTACACGCTCACGTTGGGATAGTCCGCCAGTACCGAGAACCAGGTCTCGGCCGTAATATCGCCCACGCAGGCAACGACGACCTCGTTCTCGCGCGGCATGCGCTTAAGGGCGCGCGTGCAGGTGACGTAGGCGGTCTCGTGGCTCGTAGCAGCAGAGACGATATCGTCATACAGGTTTTTGGGCGCCAGGCGCGGCGAGATGATCGCCTCGGTCGGACAGGCAGCGGCGCACAGGCCGCACTTGCGGCAGGAGTCGAGGATCTCGATGGCGTCTTCCTCGACCTCGATAGCGTTGACCGGGCACACGTCCATGCACGCGGTGCAGCCGCTCTTTTCGTTTTTGCAGGTCAGGCATGGAATGGTATTGCCGCGCGGGCGCTCCTTGTAGTCGGCAGGATTCCACTGAGGCGCCGACGGATCGAGCGCATCGGTCACACCGCCAAGCGGGTTTTTAAGAAAGTCGAAACCCTTGCTGATCTCGATAATGTCATCAAACAGATCGTGTTCCTGCGCCATGCGCGGCCCCTCCCTGAGCAGTGCAAACAAGCAAGAGATAATGATACGCTATCGGCCCACGCCTCGGGCAAATTACACGCGGAGCATCTTTGCGGCAAATAGCCTATGGCCTATCGCCGCCTCGATTGCACAAGGTCGATCAAGCGCCAAGCTATGCCTCGCACATGAGCTGCACGAGCTTCTGTTCGGTCACCTTGACCTGCTCGTTGGCCATGTTGCGCTCGTTTCTAAAGACCGCATTTGCAACACCCTGCAGATCGGCATCGGAAATCGCACTGCACGGACCGTCCATCGACGCCGCCGTGGGACATACGCACAACGGCAACTCGGCATAAAACGCAACGGCCTTGGCGATATCGAGCATTTTGCCGCCGCCAATACCCACTACCATGTCGCAATACTCGGCCTGGGCTTCCTTAGCCATTTCGACAACGGCCCCTTCCGTACACGGACCGTCATAAATCTTAAAGAACGGCTCGCTTAGATCTTCGTCCAGAAATCCATCGACGATCTGCCTGCACAGCCGATCCTCGGTGCCCTGGTCAAACAAGACATAGGCAGCGCAGCCCAACCATGACAAATACCTGCCTTGACGCGACAGTTCGCCCGGCCCCTGAACATACCGGCCGGGACCGCCGTAAACCATAGGAAGCGCCATACGAGAATCCGCCCTTCATCAAACAACAATTGGTGCAAAGAAACCTTACCCCTTTGCACCATAGCAAAAAGGGGCAAAGCCATCTGCCGGCTTTGCCCCTTCCTTAGCTTGATTTACTCATCCATGAGGTAATAATGACCCAGCGCGTCGGCACCCAGGATGGCGTTTGCGACCATCTCGGGCGTCACCTCAAACGGCATGTTGCACATGGTGTCATCGGGCGCGCAGGCGGCCTCGGCAACAATCATGGCCTGCTCGCGCGTAAGCTCGGCAACGCCAAGTTCCTTCATCGTGACCGGCAGGCCCAGCTCAATGCAGAAGCCCAAGACTTCCTCGAGTTTCTCAGTCGGGGCATCCTCGAGTACCAGCTGGACGATGGTGCCAAAGGCGACCTTCTCGCCGTGATACATGCCGTGGCACTCGGGCAGCATCGTCAGGCCATTGTGGATGGCATGAGCAGCAGCAAGGCCCGAGCTCTCAAAACCAATGCCCGAAAGCAGCGTATTGGCCTCGATGATATGCTCGACGGCAGGTGTCAGCGCACCCTTCTCCAGCGCGACCTTGGCCTTGACGCCATCGGCCATAAGCGTCTCGTAGCAGAGCTTAGCGAGCGCCAGACCGGCCATGCCGCCCTTGCCGCCGGCGCAAGTGCCACCGTCGGCATCATGCGTCGCCTGGGCCTCAAAGTAGGTTGCGAGCGCATCACCCATACCGGAAACCGTCAGGCGCACCGGGCTCGCCGCGATAACCGTCGTATCCATCAGGACAATGTTGGGGTTTGCCTTAAGGAAGAGGTATTTATCAAACTGGCCGTCATCGGTATAGAGCACCGAAAGCGCCGAGCACGGTGCGTCGGTCGAAGCGATGGTGGGACAAATGATAACCGGGGACTCCAAGTAGTAGGCGACGGCCTTCGCGGTGTCGAGGATCTTGCCGCCACCGACACCGACGATGATGTCGCAACCGTTGTCGCGAGCGAGCGCAACCAGGCGATCGACCTCGCCCTTGGAGCACTCGCCGTTAAAGTCCTCAAACAGCAGCTCGGCCTTAGCCTCAGCAAAACCGCCCTCAATCTTGGCACCGACGCGCTTCTTGCCCGAAGGCGTCACGATGACGAGGGCCTTAGCGCCGAGCGGCTCGACATAGGAACCGAGCTTGGCCAGCTCGTCCGGGCCCTGGATGTACTTGCTGGGGCTATTGAAAATTGCAGCCATTTTTATCCCATTCTCTAAAAAAGAAAGGGGCTCCGTACAGATACGTGCGGAGCCCCTCGTTACGATAACAAGAGTCGATTAGAAATCGATGTCGGTGTCGTAGTAGCAGGCCTTGAGAATCTTCTCGAAGTCGGCAGCCTTGGTCTCACGCGGGTTCTCGGGCGTGCAGGCGTCCTGCTCGGCGTTCGCGGCGATCTCGGGGAGCTTCGCGAGGAACTCCTCCTCGGAAACCATCTGCGGGTTCTCGGCGTCGACCTTCACGCCACCATTCGCGTAATCCTTGATGGACTGCGGAATGTTGAGCTGGTCGTTGAGGTCGCGAATCTTCTGGACGAGCGCAGCGATGAGCTCCTCGTTGGTCTCGCCGGGAAGGTGCAGGATCTCCTTGGCCACGTAAGCGTAACGCTCGGCAGCGCGCGGGTCCTTGGAGTTCCACTGGATGACCTTGCCCAGGTACATGGCGTTAGCAGCACCGTGGATGATGTGGCCGTTCTCAAAGGCTGCACCGGTCTTGTGAGCCATGGAGTGAACGATGCCGAGCAGGCCCGAGGAGAAGGCGATGCCGGCGATGCACTGAGCCTCGTGCATGTGCTGACGGGCCTCATGGTCGCCAGCATAGGACTTGGGCAGCCACTCGACGATCTCGCGGATGCCGTGCAGAGCGTTGGCGTCGGTGAACATGGAAGCGCAGGTGGAAACGTAGGCCTCCATGCAGTGGGTCAGAGCGTCCATGCCGGTATGAGCGCACAGCTTGGCGGGCATGGTGTAGGTAAGCTCGGGGTCGACGATGGCGACATCAGGGGTGATGTTGAAGTCGGCCAGCGGGTACTTGATGCCCTTGGCGTAGTCGGTAATGACGGAGAAGGCAGTGACCTCGGTAGCGGTACCGGAGGTAGAGGAGATGGCGCAGAAGTGAGCCTTCTGACGCAGCTCAGGGAAGCTGAACGGCTGGATGATGTTATCGAAGGACTCCTCGGGATACTCGTAGAAGACCCACATGGCCTTAGCGGCATCGATGGGAGAGCCGCCGCCGATGGCGATAATCCAGTCGGGCTCGAACTCGCGCATGGCCTCGGCGCCCTTCATGACCGTCTCGATGGACGGATCGGACTCGACGCCCTCGAACAGCTTGACCTCGAAGCCGCCCTCTTTGAGGTCGGCCTCAACGTCCTGCAGGAACCCGCCGCGGCGCATAGAGCTACCGCCAGAAACGATGATGGCCTTCTTGCCCTTGAGGTTCTTCACCTCGTGGCGAGCGCCCTCACCAAAGTACAGATCGCGAGGATTGGTAAAACGTCCCATACTGTGCCTCCTAAACAAGCCCCTCTTAGACTTGCGTATATAACGGAGCACCCGATTGGCTCCGTTAGGACCGTTTTGCGCGTTGCCGGCGATGACAATGCGCGATGTCTAAACGTCTCAACGCTCAGACAAACACTATTTTACCGTTCTGGTTGGTCAGTTATTCACCTAAAGCCAACAATGATGAAACGTTTTTTCTATCCCTGAAGACCCTTGTGCGGCATCCATACTCCCAAGCTGGGCAAACGTTTTATCAAGGTTGACCACATATCCCGGGCAGGACTGTGCCACTCCAAAATGCGCCCCGTTCGCCGCCAAAAATCGACCGTTTGCGGCACCGTGATACCACTCAGTCGTCCAAGGTGCCGACATTTGTGCGACATCCGTCTGACATCCGTCTTCGTGGTGCAAAGGTGCATGTCCAAGTGCGGCACCCCCGGTGTGCCACATGCGGGTAAACTAGAGCCTTATATAGAGAAATTTGAACCCTAACCGCAGCAAAGGAGGCCCCATGGCATTCGATCCCATTCAAGAGGATTGCCATCGCCTCGTTCTTGAGGCCTTGCGCCGCGACAATATCCCGCTCACCGACGGTGATGCCGTAGAGCGTCTGATGGAACAATTCACCCGCAACCCTGCACCGCTCATCGTGCACGACCGCGACCGCGCCGGGCACCTCATTGCCAAGGTGGTCGAGGCTGTCGACTACCGCATTCCCTTTATCCCTGACGATACCCAGGCAGAGCAAGAAGAGGCCGCTGCCGAGAACATGCTTCGCGAGGCAGCCGCGCTCGACCCGACCAACTGGGACGCTCAGCGCATGCTGACCGCCCTCACCGCCAACTCCAACGAGGAGTACGTACAGTACTTGGTATCCAAGCGCGATGAAGTCGAGCACGACCTGGCACTCAAGATCGCCTCGGCGCAGGACCCCTACGAGCGCGAGGCCGCAGGCGACCTTATACGCCGTCCCTACCTGCGCTGGCTTGCCGCCCTTGCGTCACGCGCCCTCATTAGCGGCCGCTATCGCATGTCGCTCGAAGCCGCAAACCGCAGCCTGGACTTTGCCCCCAACGATCCGGCCGGCGTCCGCCATACTGCGATGCTTGCCATGGCAAAGCTCGAATACCCTGCCGAGGAGCTCAAACGCTTTCGCTCTGCCCACTCCGTGCCCTATCTTGCCAACACGCCGCTGCGCCGTCGTCCCAAGGACGCGGAGCGCGACTTGGACCCGTGGACGCTCATCGCGCTGATGAGCGCTGCCTGGCGCGAGCTGGACTACGAGGGTGCCGAGCGCTACTTGCGCATCCTTGCACGCTCGTGCCCGCACGCAGCCGAGGCGCTCTACTTCCAAACCGAGTTTCCCGATGGCGTCTATGCCCGCGTCAACGTGGGTGTGGGCTCCACCGACGAGCTTGTCCTTGCGCTGTCCGAGGCGACGCCGGTACTGCAGGAGGGCTTGGGCGCCCCCGACAACGCCAGCTTTGCCGCCTGGGTCGCCACCAACGATATCGTGCGTTCCCAGATCGACGAGCGCATCCTGCGGGCGGCCGAGCAGGGCTTGCCGTTTAAGGGAGGAGACCTCTAATGGATCCGAGCGTCTACATCCCCGCCTACCTGGAGCGCGCCTACGTTGCGTCGCACCCCGAACTCACCGATGCAGCACGCGAGCTTGTCCATAACGACGTGAGCGTCAACCCTCATAAGTATGCGCAGACCGAGCATGCCCAGGCGCTGCTGTCCTATGCCGGCGTTCGCCGCCACCTGCTTGACGAACTCCATCGCATCGAAGACATGGGCAGCGACGAGGAGTTTGAGCAGACGCGCAACCGCCTGTTCGACGATATGCGCGATGAGCTGCTCAAGATCGTCCGCATCGATGCGTATGTCCTCGATGCCCAGCTGCTCGCCATCATTTTGGCGGACACGCCCGTTGATGCCTGCCTGGGCGACCTGCTGAAGCTCGAAGCGACCGCGGCCGATTACCTGCAGCAAAGCGTGCCCGGGTTCGATATGGAAGCCCCACACTACTGGGCCAACAAGGTGCTGGCAGACGGCGTGACGGCGGCCGATCTCACCGCAAGCGAGCCGGCGCTTATCGGGTGGCTCCACACGCTCGAGGCCATCTCGCAGCTGTGCATGGCGAGCGCTCGCTACCGTGCTGCCGTCAACTATTCTCGCCGTGTTCTTAAGGCGGAAGGCTATCCCACCCGAGCGGCAGGCACCGTGTTACTCGCCCTCGCTCGCCTGGAAGACGAGGACGGCTTTTTTGCCCTGGCCCACCAGCTCGAGGAGCAGATGGGGGCCGATACCCTCGAGAACTCCCCCTGGTACTTGCTCGCCCGCACGATCTTGCTGTTCAAAACGAACAAGATGCGCCCGGCGACACGCGCGCTGCGCGAGTTTGCCAACCGCTGCGAGGGCGGCGCGTTCTTCTTGCTGAACCCCATGTACCAGACGCCGTACCTTCCCTGCCGGCCCGAGCCACACGATCCCTGGGATCTTTCGCACCAGGCCGTTTGGGAAGCGGACGGTATTATCTCGGACACTCCCGACTTTGCCCCCTGGGCCAATGCCTGCGAAGACGTGTCGCAGCTTGCCCAGGAATTTGCGCGCCGCTACGGTTTTTAGTGACACACTCGACCCGACCATGTCGTTTACGTTAGGAACGGTTTCATGAACCTCCGCTCATCTCTTGCCTGCACCTCGAGCGATATCGCCCGATGGG
>CABRZY010000040.1 GCA_902475475.1 uncultured Collinsella sp. | reverse complement strand
GGGTGAGGTCGAACAATCGCAGGGCAGCCGCATCGCCCCGTTTTTGTGCGCAGAGTCCAAGCGCTTGCGTCCGCAGGTGAATGACGACGAAATGTTCGACCAGGGGCATATCCGCATGGCAACTGATGCCATCCATACCGTCAAGCCGCTCGAAGTCGATATTCCGCGCGGCCGTCTTGTCGCGGTGACGGGCGTTTCGGGTTCGGGCAAGACGACGTTGGTGCTCGAGACGCTCATCCCGGCACTCAAGGCGCAGGCAGCCAGTGAGCGCCTGCCAAAACATGTGCGTTGGGTCGACGCCGAGGGTATCGCCCGTGCCAACCTGATTGACGCCACGCCCATCGGCGCCAATGTGCGTTCGACGGTAGCGACCTATGCCGACATCCATGACGAGCTGCGCCGCGCCTTCGCCCGTACGCCCGAGGCCAAGGCAGCCGGCTACAAGGCGGGCGCCTTTAGCTACAACACCGGCGCCTTGCGCTGCCCTACGTGTGACGGCACGGGATCGATATCGCTCGACGTGCAGTTTTTGCCCGACGTCGAGATCGTCTGCCCGGCATGTCGCGGCTCACGTTATGCAGACGCGGCTTCGCATATCCATCGCGAGGGCAAGGACGGGAGCTTGCTTACGTTGCCGCAGCTCATGGATATGAGTGTGGACGAGGCCATCGACGCCACGGTGGGGCTCAAGAAAGTTCAGGCGCGCTTGCAGACCTTGCACGACCTGGGCTTGGGCTATCTCACGCTCGGTGAGCCCACGCCGGCGCTCTCGGGCGGTGAGGCACAGCGCCTTAAGCTCGCGAGCGAGATGGGCCGCGTGCAGGATGATGCCGTATTCGTATTTGACGAGCCCACGATTGGCTTGCATCCGCTCGATGTCCAGGTGTTGCTGAGTGTGTTCGACGGCCTTGTCGCCAAGGGCGCCACGGTTATCGTGATCGAGCATGACCTCGACCTTATCCGTAACGCCGATTATGTGATCGACATGGGTCCGGGCGGTGGTGATGCGGGCGGGCAAATCGTCTGCGCCGGTACGCCGGGCGACATCGCAGCTTGCTCCGCAAGCATCACCGGCCGCTACCTATAGACAATGAGGCAAAGGGACAGCCCCTTTGCCTCATTGATGCCTATTTCACGCATTGAGCCGCGAGATAGTCGCGGAAGAATGGCAATTCAAATGCGACGAGCCCTCGTCCTCGTTCCCCGATGATGCCGGCATCTATCATTCGGCGTCGGTAGCGGGAGACCTGCTGCGGCGAACGCTTAAGGCGCTCGACAAGGTCGGCGGTGGTGGACTCTTCCTCGTCATCGAGCATGGCGATGAGGAATCGCTTGTCCTCTGCAGTGAGTTCCCGATAGGTTGCCGCGAGGATTCGGTCGTCCATCTCGTCGCGCGCGATTTTGATTCCCAGGTCAAAGTCGCGTGACGAGATTTCCTTCGAATCGCTTGTGAGATCCCAGGCACGGTAGCCTACGAGTTGCAATAGGAAGGGAAAACCAGAGATCGAGCGAACGGCTCTATCGATTCCCTCGGCATCTGCCAGGCGATCGTTTTCCTGGATTGTGCGAATCAAGGCCTCGCGCACGTCATAGTCGGCAATGCGACCCAGATGATATTGTTGGGCGCGGCGAAGGAACGAGACCGTCTTGTGGTTCAGCAACGTCGAGACATTGTTGGGAAGTCCCGCCATGAGCAGGGCGACGCGTTTCCCATCGGTCACAAAGTGCTGATACGTCGCTGCGAGCTGAATCATCTCGTCGAGTGTCGGGTCCACCTCGTCAACCGTGACGAGCAGACCGGTACCGGCCCCGTTGAGCTGGTCGATGATATCGCTCATGCGATAACGCCAGGTTGAGGCATCGTGAACGCGATTGACCTCGATGCTGCCGAGCGGTGCAATTCCGAGGCCGGTGACTTCGAAGTGGTAGGACGAGTCGATGAGATGGGCTGCGCCGCGTTTCGTCCCGAACTCGATTTCCTCAAGCATTCCCGGGAGCGCGGTCGTCTTTACGGCTATCCAGCCGTGGGATTCCGCCCTTGTCGCGAGCGATGACATGAGAGCGGTTTTACCGGTTCCACGCGCGCCTGAGAAGATCGAGGTCAATTCTGGGCGCCTGCGCTGGCTCAAGAAGGCGCGGTCCAAATCCCGAATAATCTGTTGTCTGCCAGCGAGATGGGCAGGAACCTCACCAAAACTGGGGGTAAACGGGTTCTCGAGATATTTCACACGGCTCTCCTTTCACACCGCCGTTTAACTTCATTTTACTTTAGTTAATTCTGATTAAAAGTGAGGGCCTTTATCTAGAGCATCAATTAGGCGTGTGTGCCATCGACGTGGCGCTCGAATGTGGCAAAAGGATAGTCCCTTTGTCACATTCCCGGAAAGCCTGCCTGGCGTAGGGACTCGTAGAGGACGATGGCGGCGCTGTTGGAGAGGTTGAGCGCGCTGATGCGGTAGTCGTCGGGGTTAACGAAGTTGCCGCAGATATCCTGCTGCAGGATGGCCTCGTGGCTGTCCTCGGTATGCCCGAGCGATTCCTCGTGAGCTTCCCAAGTCTCGGCGTTATCGAGTGAGTCGCAATCGCGCAGCATGGGGATGCGCTCGCAGCGCTCGGGCGCCGCGGCGAGCAGCTCCTCGGGAATGCCCGAGCTCTCGCTGCCAAAGACCAAGTAGTCGCCATCGCGGTAGGTGCTCTGCGCATAGGTGCGGCGTGCCTTTTTGGTCAGCAGATGCAGGCGGCCATCGGCAGGGGAGAGGTCGTTGCGCGCAAGGAAATCCTCCCAGCCGGCATAGGTCGTCACGTCCAAGTTTTGCCAGTAGCCCAGTCCGGCGCGACGCACCGTCTTGTCGTCGAGCGAAAACCCCAGCGGCTCCACCAGATGCAGACGGGCGCCGGTAACCACACAGGTGCGGCCGATATTGCCCGTATTGGCCGGAATCTCGGGCGCATACAGCACAATGTTGAACATGAATCTCCTTGGCTCAGAACGAAAAACCACCACGAAGGGGACAGGCACCTTCGTGGTGGTTTGGCGGTTACGTGGGTGGAAAATGCCCGCTTGGATAAACCTAGGCGCGGTGCCAGTCGGTCAGGCAGGCATCGAGGGAGGCGATGAGCGCATCCTTGTCCATGTGACGGCCGATGATGCACAGGCTCGTCATGCGGTCGCCCGTCTCGTCGTCCCAAATCTGCATGATTTCGGGGTTCTCGTCGATGATCTTCTGCTTCTCGCCCTCGGGCGCCGAGTCGACAAACAGGCCGTTCTCCATCAAGCGCATCTGGTGTCCGGCCTGCTCGAACATGTAGCACATGTCCGGATCGCCGGTCTGCCACAGCGGACCCTTGACGCGAATGACTTCGTCGGGCCACTCCTGCTCAACAAAATCGGTGAACTTCTGCAGGTCAAACGGCTTGCGGCGCGAGTACACAAAGGTCTCGATGTCGTACTCGAGCACCTCGGGGTCGTCGTGCTCCTCGGGATGCTCCATGGCCTCGATCCAGGCGGCGGAGTTGTAGGCGCGCATAAAGTCGAAGCGGTCGGTGTCGAGCAACTCCTCCATGGGGACCTCGCCGTTTTGAGCCTCGACGATCACGGCGTCCTTCTGCAGGCTGCGCACGATGGCCTTGAGCTCGGCGATCTGCTCAGGGCTCACGGTATCGGTCTTGTTGAGGATCAGTGTGGAGCAGAACTCGATCTGCTGGATGAGCAGGCTTTCGATGTCGTCCTCGTCGATATCCTCGGCCAGCAAGTCGCGACCGCCGTTGAACTCGTCGTACATGCGGGCGCAGTCGACCACGGCCACGATGTTGTCGAGCGCGAGCTTGGGTTCGCCGCCCACCTTGGCCGCGTCGCAGAAGCTCGAGATGGTGTAGGCGATGGGGATGGGCTCGCAAATGCCCGAGGCCTCGATGATGATGTAATCGAAGTCGCCCGAATCGGCGATGCCCTGCAGCTGGTTGGCAAGGTCGTCCGAAAGCGTGCAGCAGATGCAGCCGTTGGTGAGCGGGATGAGGTCGTCGGTCTCGGAAAGGCCGCCGTCGGCGATGAGGCTGGCATCGACGTTGATCTCGCCGATATCGTTGACGATCACGGCGGCGCGGATGCCGCCGTCGTTGGCGAGGATGTGGTTGAGCAATGTGGTCTTGCCGGCACCGAGGTAGCCGGTAAGCATGATGATCTTTACGGGTTTGTTGGGCATGTGCCCTCCTTTGTTAGACATGGCTTACAGTTGAATCATATGCCAAACGCCTGCTCTTATACCCACGCGCTGGCAAATAACACAGGCTACTCCCAGGCTCCCCATACATCGGGGCAATAACCGACGGTGGCCTTTTTGCCGTTGCGCACGATGGGCTCGGCCAAGACCTGCTGATTCTCGAGTAGCTTGTCGAAGCGCTGGCTAGAGGTGAGGTGCTGGATGAGTGCGAGCGTTTCCTCGTCCTTGGCTTTGGGGTTGAGCAGCTTGTCGATACCGCCGACCGCCTGCATCACGCTCGTGAGCTCGCCCTTGCTCATCTCCTTTTCCTTAAGGTCGATAAACTGCACCTTAATGCGGCGCTCTTTGAAGAAGCGCTGTGCTTTCTTGGTATCGAAAGACTTTTTGGTGCCAAAAATTTGCACGTTCATGTATTTGTTCCGCCGTTCTACCTGATGAAGTTGGTGCGCTCGCGATCGGCTTCGGGGGCTTCGATACCGGCGGCCTGTCCTGCCTCGATACAATGCAGGAGCCAGGCCATGTTCTTGCCGATGTTGCACATGGTGGCCAGGCCCTCGGCGTCCTGGGCGGCCTCGCCCGGCATGGCGCCAAACACGTTGTTCCAGTACGTGGAAGCAACCACGGGCATCTGGTTGATGGTGAAGTACTTATTGAGCACGTCGAAGGTGGTCGACGTGCCGCCGCGACGGGCAACGGCGACGGCAGCGCCGGGTTTGTGCTCAAAGGCATGCCCGCCTGCATAGAAGGCGCGATCGAGAGCCGAGAGGATGCGCCCGCTGGGGTGCGCATAGTAGACAGGTGAGCCAAAGACAAAGCCATCTGCCTGCTCGGCGGCAGCGATCAGCTCGTTCACCACGTCATCGTCAAAGGTGCAGCGACCGCCGAGCTTGCCGCACTGGCCGCAACCGATGCAATCGCGAATGGGCTTGGCGCCCAGCTGAAACACCTCGGTATCAATGCCTTCGGCATTGAGTTGCTCGGCGACCTCGGCGAGTGCGCGGGCGGTGTTGCCGTTTGCCTTGGGGCTGCCATTGACCAAAAGAACCTTCATCACAAACTCCCTCTGCTGTCGGTGACTTCTGCAGAGGATTATCGCACGATGGGGGAGGCGGTGTGGGCGCGGTGCTAATCCAGTTTGGTACCTGGCACCTGCACGGCTTTCCCGAGCAACGCTTTGAGCTCGTTCAAAATCGAAAACGGGCTGACGGTCGACGCCGTCCAGATGGAGCGTGGCCACGCGAATGGGCGGCTGATATTCAAATGGGCCAAAGAGCACGGGCGAACCCAGGAACCGCTCGATTTCCTCTGCAATCGCATCGGTTTCTTCGGGATCAAAGTCGTCGAAAAGAGCCACGAACATCGGCCCCGTCGAGCGGAACATACGACCCTTACCGCGCGAGCATTCCACCAGACAGGCGGCACATTCTGCCAAAACGCGGTCGCCCGCATCAAAGCCAAAGCAGGCATTGACCTGAGCGATATCGTCGATTTTGATGGCGATCAAACCAGCCTTGCGTGCCACGCGACGCATTTCGCCAATGGCGTTGACCAGGGCGTGAATATCGCCCAAGCCGGTCACGGAATCGGTCGTATCTGCCAAGCTTCGGTTGACGATAATGCCCACATACATGCCGGGCTCGGTATCGGTGCCGTCCAAGCGGTAGCCCGTGCAGTCGCAAAGCACGTATTTTCCGGTGGCATCCATCACGCGATACTGCATGTAGTGGAAGTGCCACGTGCCGTTTATCACCATGTCGAGCTCGACACGTACGTTGTCGCGGTCCTCGGGATGAACGCGGGCGAGCCACATGTCGAGTGAGTTAAAAGGGTGCTGGGAGGGCAGGTCAAAATCGCGCACGGCGTTAACCGACCATTGCGATTCTCCCGTATCGAGATTGAGGATAAACGGATAGCGCGTCTCGGAGCTCATGGAGATCGCTTGGAACACCCGGTCGTTGCAGGGAAGCTGATCGACGATTGGGCGTTGCGGCGCGTCATCGTCTTTCGGTTGCTGCACACGATGCATAAGCTTATAGCGATACATCTTGCGATCGGCATCCATCGTCATCTGGCGACGCGTGTCGCCAGCAAGTGGATCGACGCGCGAGCAGCCAAAGCTAAAGCTGCCGATCATGGGCGCCTTGCCACCTGAGCTCGCCTCGATCAGCCCGGCACGTACCTGCTCCAAGCGCTGCTCGAGTTCAATCTCGTTTGCGGAGAGCGAGATGAGCACAAACTCGTCTCCACCGATACGGAACAGCATCTCATCGTGCTCCATGGTTTCGGAGAGCGTGCGGCAGATGCTCAGAATATAGCGATTGCCTTCGGCGTGGCCAAACCTATCATTGCAATGCTTGAGATGGTCGATGTCAATATAGGCGCAGGTGAAGGGGTCGCCTTTGCGCCAGAGTTGCTCGACGTGACGGTCGAATCCGTTGCGGTTGCCCAAGTTGGTGAGCGGATCGATATAGGCGTTGCGCTCAAGCAGCCGGTGCTCTTGTTGCAGGATGGCATTCGTCTTTTGCAGCTGCTCGCCAACGGCGCGTAGCCCAGCAGGCAGCGCGGCAACATCGAGTTCGGCGGTCGAGACGCCGTTCGCAAGTCGCTGAAGATAGGCAATAATCGATTGCTCGCCCAGGCGATACGACTCGTTCATGATGGATAACCTCCTTGGGCGGAACAACGGTTTGTATCATATCCCCAATTCGGTTTGAATTGGGGATATAAGTTAGCCAATGGGGACAAATGCCCCCTTCGACGGTGGCGTTTTGCGCGCGAGCGTATCAGTTGTTATTGCCGCCATCGAGCAATGCCTCAAAATCCTTCGCCTGCATGGGGCGGTAGTAGAGGAAGCCCTGAGCGTA
Source organism: uncultured Collinsella sp. (assembly GCA_902475475.1). GTDB lineage: Bacteria > Actinomycetota > Coriobacteriia > Coriobacteriales > Coriobacteriaceae > Collinsella. The sequence goes on along the minus strand of CABRZY010000040.1, from coordinate 5,151 downwards.
GCGGGCGCCCATTTGTCGTAGCATGTTCGCCTGCTCATTTGTCTCGACGCCTTCGACCACGACGGGCAGATGGAGCGACTGCGCCATTTCGAGCATCGATGAAATGATTTGCGTGCTGCGGCCTTGATCGCGGTCGGTGGGCACAAAGGTGCGGTCGAGCTTGATGACGTCGACGTTGACGTTCTTGAGCATCGCGAGCGTGGACTGGCCGGTGCCAAAATCGTCCATGTAGGTCGAGAAGCCACGGGTGTGCAGATCCGCGGTCAGCTTATCCACGGCCTCGGACTCTCCGGTATAGGCGGTCTCGGTGATCTCGATGTGCATGAGTTCGGGCGGCAGGTTGTACTGGGCGGCGAGCGACCCCATATGCTCGGCGACATCGCAGGCAAGAATGTCTACGCGCGACACATTGAGGGAAATCGGAACCACGCGAAGTCCTCGATTGAGGCGCTCGCGGAGCCACATGGCGACGCCCTGCCAAACATATTTGTCGAGCGTCACTACAAAGCCGCTTTCCTCGAGTGCGGGGATAAACGTTGCGGGCGAAATGAGAGAGCCGTCCTTGTTAATCCAGCGGGTGAGTGCTTCGGCGCCAATAATCTCGCCGGTTTCCATATCGACCTGGGGCTGAAGATAGTACGTGATGCGACCATTTGACAGCGCGTACTGGAATTCGATCAGCGTGCGGTTGAACACGATTTCGCGCTTGTACTCCTCGGGGCAAAAAATGGCAATGCGCTCCTTAAAGTCGTTTTTTGCGCGCCGATTGGTAAACATGGCCTTTGCCTGCGCATCGATGGTGATCTCCTCATTGGAATCGATGGGGTAAACGCCCATGGACGGCCAAAAACCTACGCCGCCATCATACCTGGCTACTGCCTCGCGAACGCGGTTGTAGATTTGATGGACGGTGATGTGCTTAAAGGGGATGAGTACGCAAAAGTCATCTTGGCCCCAGTACCCTGCGACGCCCATGTCGGCATTCTCGATGTCCTTGAGGACCGTGCCCACATCGGCAAGCAGGCGGTCGCCTTCGGCCTGTCCATACCATTCGTTAAACAGGCGCATGTGGCCCATGTCGACCGTGGCGATGCACCAGGCGCCGTCGCGTCTTGCCTCGAGAAAAGCGTTGGCGCGCCGCATAAACTCGCTGGGTCGATAGAGACCCGTGAGCGAGTCGATACGTTCGGCGATGGCGCTTTTGCGCTCAGCCTCGGGTATGGGGAGGCTGTCGTTGGGAACAAGCCCGCCGGCCGTGCGAAGGCGACGGTTGAGTTCGCCTAAAACGGCGGTCGCTTGATGGGTTAAGTGCTCGTAAAAGGCCGGGACGACAAGGCAGACGGGAGTAATGGTGTCGCCTGCGATTCGAACAGGAGCGAAAACGGCCTCTTTAAGGTGGCGGGTCAGTTGCTCGAATGCCTCGTGGTCTAGGTCGTTGCTGAGCACGACGAACTGAACGCTTCGTGAACGGTAGACCCGGCTCCTGCCGCGAGTGATCGACAGCATATGGCCTGCGTATTCGGCAAGCATGTTGTCGACGGCCTCGGCCCCGTAGAGCTCGTTGAGCTTTGTCGTGCCACGAACGCGCACCGCTATAAGCCCTGTCTCGCAACGATCGCGGCGGCAGGCGTCGATGGCGTTGGCCAGCATGCGCTGCGTTCCGAGGCCTGTGGCGGCGTCGACGGTTTCGGCAAGTGAGTGGTTGACGAGCTCGCCGACATAGAGCGAGGGGACATTTCCGTCGCCGTCGATACGAAACCCGCGAGCACGGCAAAGGACGTAGTCGCCGACGGCGTTGCGCACACGATACTGCATGACGCGACGGTGCTTGGTGCCGTTGTAGACTTGGTCGATGTCGTTGATGCAGGCCTCAAGGTCGTCGGGATGGACGCGCGTTTTCCAGTAATCGCGACAGTTGTCTATGTGCTCCGAGGGAAGGCCAAGATCGCGCAAGGCACCTTGTGACCAAAGGGTGCGATGTTTGTCCAAGTTCTCGATAAAGAAATATCGGCCCTCATTGAGCATCGAAAAGGCGTCAAAAATTCGATCGCTTATTTCGAAGTCGTCGGCGTGAACTTGCGTGATATTGCGTCGATCGAGGTGCATGGCATGACGTAGCTTGTAGTCGTACATGCGATGGTCGGCATCGAGCGTCATGCGATTGGAAGCTTCGCCCAGGGCGGGGTCGGCATGTGACACTCCGTAGCTAAACGAGTGGGGCATCTCGGAATCGTTGTTTTTGAGCAGAACCGTTCGGCAGTGTTTCAGACGTTCGGCGAGGTCGTCCTCGGTTGCAATCGTAGATAGGATGGCAAACTCGTCGCCGCCTATGCGAAACGCCGCTTCGCCCACCTTCATATACAGATTAAGATAGAGACTTACCTGCAAGATATAGCGGTTGCCCTCGTCATGGCCAAAGACGTCGTTGCAGTGCTTGAGATTGTCGATATCGATGAACGCCATGGTAACGGGGGCGTCCTGCTCCCAGAGTTCTTCGAGGGAGCGGGCAAAGCCGCCGCGGTTACCAAGCCCGGTAAGCTGGTCGGTAAAGGCGGTCCTGATCAGATCGTCTTGACGTTCGAGAAGGTCGCGGACGGTCTTTTCGAGCGTTTCGGTGTAATTGCTGACAGTTTCCATGTTCTAAGTGGCTTTCTGAGGTCGGGGCGGATTGCGTCGGGCGAGCTCGTTGTGTACACGCGTCGTTGCTCAGCGCTTTGCATGTATCCAGGCCCCCGCCTTGCCGCGTTGTTGAGTTAATTTGCCGGCTAATGTTCGCTGTTGATAACAGCTGAGTAGTGTAAACAATAGTGCACAATTATATATGGGTGCACATGCTGTGGGCGGCTATTGTTCGACAGGCGGTAGCGCGACGATGCGATGTTCGATAAAAATGCGACTGGGACGATATATGTTGACGGGTATACTTGTCCCGTTTGAATTTGTGGGGACGGAGATGGTCGCATGGCACAGTCAAATACGACGCGCACGGTGGGGCTGGCACTCGAGGGAGGCGGCTACCGCGGTATGTATACGGCGGGCGTGCTCGACGTTTGGATGGAGCACGGTTTGACCTGCGACCATATGGTGGGTGTCTCGGCGGGCGCGGCGTTTGGCTACAACTTTAAATCGCGCCAGATCGGCCGCGCCATTCGCTATAACAAGGCCTATTGTGCCGATAAGCGCTATGCGGGTGTAGCAAGCTGGCTGCGGACCGGCGATATGTTCAATGCCGATTTTGCCTATCACGAGGTGCCCATCGAGCGCGATCCCATCGATTTGGAGACATATCGCGCCTGCCCCATGCGGTTTACGTGCGTGTGTACCGATATCGAGACGGGCAAGGCCGTCTACCACGACCTGCCCTATGGCGATGAGCACGATATCGAGTGGATCCGGGCGTCATCGGCGATTCCCGTGGCGACGCGCCCTGTCGCCATTGAGGGCCGTAAGTACCTGGATGGCGGCGTGGCTGATTCTATTCCCAGCGCATGGCTGTTTGCGCAGGGGTATGACCGTAATATCGTGGTACTCACGCAGCCGGCGGGCTTTGTAAAGCAGCCCAACAGCGTGATGCCCATGCTGCGTCGCGTGTTCCGTCACTATCCGGAGTTTGTCGCAGCGCTCGAGCATCGGCATGAGGTCTACAATGCCACGCTCGATGACCTGGCACGTCGCGAGGCCGCCGGCGAAATCTTTGTGGTGCGTCCGAGCGAATCGGTGAAGGTGCCGTCGCTGTGTCGCGAGCCCGATGAACTTGAGCGCATCTACCAGATTGGTCGCCGCGATGCGGAGGCGACTTTGCCGGCACTGGAGGCATATCTGGCAGGGTAGGGCAAACTGCCGCGTGCTCAGCGGAAAGCGCATCCCAGAATGGACGTCCAAACTGGGATGCGTTTTCCATTGCTGAAGTTATGGGGCCGCGGAGCAACTGCTCGGCTTATGCCTATGCCTGCTGCCAGGTGTCTACGAGCTCCTTGGCCGCGGCGTAGGGGTCATCGGCGCTGCAGACGGCACTCACCACAAAGAAGCCGTCGACGCCGGTAGCCTTGAGCTGCGGAAGGTCGGCCGTCTTGACGCCGCCGCCCACCACGATGGGCACGGGGCTTGCCGCATGGAGCGCGGCCAGGTCCTCAAAGCTCTTGGTGATGATAGAGCCGTCGGCCGCGCGTCCGCAGTCGCGCTTGGTCTCGGTCTCGTGGAGTGGGCCGATGCCAAGGTAGTCGACCAAACTCATATCGGCGGTCTTGACGTACTCGAGCATCTCCTCGCAACGGGCCGAAAGGCCCACGATGGCGTCGGGGCCCAGCAACTTGCGACAGACCTCGACGGGAATATCGCTTTGGCCCACGTGCACACCGTCGACAGCAATACCCTGCTCGCGCGCGGCAAGCACACAGTCCAGACGGTCGTCGATCAGCAAGGCGACCTGACCGGTCTTGCCGGCCTGAGCGATTGCCTGCGCGGCGTCGCCGGTCAGCGCAATGATCTCGCGGGCGCTTGCCACCTTGGAGCGCACCTGGATGCAGGTAAAGCCGGCGTCGAGCGCCTGGGCCACCACATCGCCCACGGGGCGCCCGAGCGTGTTTTCGGGGCCGAGTACCAGATAGGCCGAGATATCAAGGTTGTCGCGGATGCTCATCGTGCTTCCTCCTGCTTTTTGATCTGTGCTTCCATGCGCTCGAGTTTGCCGGTCATGGTGTCGGTAAATCCGGGTCGAATATCGGCTTTGAGCACGACTTCGGTGCGGATGCCCTTGCTCGCCAACACAAAGGTTGCGTCGCGCACGACCTGCATGACCTCGTCCCAGTCGCCCTCGATCTCGGTGAACATGGAGGTGGTGCGGTTGGGCAGGCCGCTCTCGCGAATGACACGCACGACCTCGGCGACCTCGGCGGATAGCTCATCGCCGGTGCCGCACGGGGCGATGGCCACGGCGACGAGCGTGTTCATGCCGGCATTGGTTGCGGGCTCGGACATGGCCTATGCCTCCTCGAGCTCGAGTCGGTTATCGGCGATGTCTTGGGCGGTTGCGCGGTAGAGCTCGTCGATAAAGGCGACCTTAAAGCTTGCCGGGGCGTCGGCGACAGCGGCGGCACGCGTGCCGGCCACGTTGTAGACGGCGGTGCCGCAGACGGCTGCCGTAAACGGGTG
>CABRZY010000039.1 GCA_902475475.1 uncultured Collinsella sp. | reverse complement strand
GCTCGACTTAGCCCAGCAGGCTCAAGCCCACGGAGACAAACGCCAGGATAACGCCGACGATGGACTCGCCGCCGAGCAGGCCGCTGGCGACAACCAGGCCCTGCTCTTGGAAGGCGGCGTCCTTGGCAGCCCTCTCCTCGTCAGAAAGACCAGCGGTGGCGTCGCGGTGGGCGGACCACTTGTCGTAGGCGAGCTTGACGCAGGAGCCCAGGAATGCCGTGAGTGACATGTAGAACGGCAGGTACACGCCCAGGCCGATCATCATGGCCGGAATGCCGAGCCAGTACATGACGATGCCGGCGATAAAGCCACCTGCGAACCACGGCACGCTCGGGATGCCCGAGACCATGGTGGCGACCACGCTTGCCTGTGCGGCCACAAAGCTCTTGTCGGGGCCGAAGGCGTCCGGACCATAGGCGGTGACGAGCGCGACCATGACAGCTGCGGCGACCAGGGCGCCCACGATGCCGCCGATGGCCTGGCCGACCCACTGTGCACGCGGGTTGGTGCCCAGCACGGCGCCGGCCTTAAAGTCGTTCATGACGTCGCCCGCAAGGCCGCACGCTACGGCCACGATGCCGGCGATAAAGAACAGCTTGACCTGAGCGAGCTGCGCGAAGGCTGCCACGATGAGCATGACGATGAGGCCGAAGATCTCCATGGGGTCGATACCCGTCTGCCCGCAGCTCTGCGCACTCATGATGGTGGTGACAAAGGTGAACAGCGTGACGATGACGGCTGGAACGGGACCAAGGTCGAGCGCGATGGCGACGATCACGGCGATGGCGGCGGCGCCCAGGCCGATGATGCCGGCGTCGAGCTTAAGGGAGCCCGAGATGAGCGACTGCTCGTCGGTGTCGGTGGAGCTGTCGGCGGCGAGGCCGCGGACGATACCGGCGACCTGCGGCAGGATGTCCTTGAGGACGACGGCGACGCCAAAGCCCATCATGAGGCCCATACCCAGGGACTTGACGATGCCCTGTGCGGTCATAACGTCAAACAGACCGGCAGCGGTGCCGCCGACGATGATGCCAAAATTGCCCAGCAGCGCGCCGGCAAACCAGAAAGCGACCGGGGCGAAGCCCACGAGGAAGCCGACGGAGAGCAGCATGGGCGAGTTGTAGATGGCAAAGGTCACGCCGGGGATGTTGAGCGTGCACAGCATGCTGGGCACAATGCCCAGGGCGTCGCGAAGCACGCTGTAGATGCCCGCGATGGCCATGGAGCCAAAGAGCTGCTTGCCGGTCTTGCCGCCGGCCTCGGTGGCGCGCAGGGTCTGAGCTGCGGCGTTGCCGGTGGGGAACTCAAGCGCGGCGTCCACGATAAAGTGACGGTGGATGAGCGCCGTGGCCAGCAGGCCCAGGATGGTGCCGGCGAGTGCCACGATAAACATGTCGAGCCAGCTGATCTGGTCGGCATAGCCCAGCATCCAGGCGCCCGGGATGGTAAACGCCAGACCGCCGGCGACCATGGCGCCTGCGGACATGATGGTGTGGGTGACGTTTGCCTCGTTGAGGCTGGCGTTGCCCATGAGCTTCAGGAAGAACAGCGAGATGACGGCAGCGAAGATGATCGGCCAGGGGAGTGCGCCCATCTTGAGGGCAGTGTAGGCCGAGCTTGCCGTGATAATCACGCAGCCAAGGACGCCGATGACGACGCCGCGCAGCGTGAGTTGCCCGCGCATCGAGGCGCGGTTCGAGGGATTGCTCATATAGAACTCCTTTGCGTATATCCGCTTCCCCCGGGAGCGCCGTTACGGATACGGCGCGGGAAGTCGGGTTACCAAGGGCCGCCGCGTGAGCTCGCAAACGACCGCGCACCAGTATAGCCGCAAGCTAGTCATTTTGGGATGACTGGTTTAGGTAGGCGATATACTGCTGGACAGACGAAAGGAGCGCCGACGATGCTTGATGGGTGCGCATATATATTGACGGTCGACGTGGGCAACACGTTCATTCGCTTTGGCCTGTTTGCCGAGGATTCGGCCGCGGCGCAGGAATGTCCGCTTGCGACGTGCGAGATCACCACGCCGTCGAGCATCACAGCAGACGAGGCACGCATGAGGCTCGCGCAGGTCATGGGCGCACTGGCAGCCGATGCGGGCATGCCGGGTGCACTCGTTCCCGCGGCCGCAGTGCTGAGCTGCGTGGTGCCGGCGCTCGAGCGCCCATGGAAGGCGGCGCTTTCCCGCACTTGCACGGGGCGCGTGCTCACCGTGGGGCCGGGCCTTAAGACCGGTATGCCCGTGCACTACGACGATCCAGTAGAGATCGGTCCCGACCGCATCGCCGACGCCGTGGCGGCCCGTGCCGTCTACGGCTCTCCGTGCATCGTGATCGACCTGGGCACGACGACCAATATCGAGGTCATCGACGCGTGCGGAACCTTTGTGGGCGGCGTTATCGCGCCGGGTCTGGCGCTCGGCGCCCGCTCGCTCTCGGCCGCTGCGGGCGCGCCGCCCCAGGTCGAGCCCTCGGCACCCACGCATGTCATCGGCCGTAACACGCGCGAGGCGATGCGCTCGGGCGTGGTCTTGGGCGAGGTGGCCCGCATCGACGGCATGCTCGACATGGTGCTCGCCGAGATGCGCGCGACCAAGGCCGCGGGGGAAGGCGACGTGCCCATCGTCATCACCGGCGACGATGCCGAGGCACTCGCGGCGTTGGTCGGCCACAGCCTGACGGTAGACGACGCGCTGACGCTGCGGGGTCTCGCCGAGCTCTACCGCATCAACCAAAAGCCCCGCCGCGTGTAAAAGTGAGGGCGCCGGTGGGACAAACGCCCCCACCTTTCACCTGCTACAATGGGTCAAACTATTGCGATTACGGAGGTGTCTGCCATGTCGGACGATCTTCATCAAACTTCGTCAGGCAAGCGCCTGGACGTCATTAGCTGGGACGAGTTCTTTATGAGCGTGGCCATCGCCGCGCAGCGCCGCAGCAAGGACCCCAACACGCAGGTGGGTGCGTGCATCGCCAACACCAACCACCGCATCCTTTCGGTGGGCTACAATGGTACACCCTCGGCGCTCAACGACGACTTTTTTCCGTGGGGTACGAGCGACGACCCGCTGCAGGACAAGCACAACTACGTGGTCCATGCCGAGGCCAACGCCGTGCTCAACTACCGTGGCTCGCTCAAGGACCTCGAGGGTTCCACGGTCTACGTCACGCTGTTCCCGTGCCATGACTGCGCCAAGATTTTGGCTCAGGTGGGCGTGGGCGAGGTTGTCTACCTGGACAACAAGTACGCCGACACCGATGACGGCCGTATCAGCCGCCGCATTCTCGACTCCTGTGGCATCAGCTACCGCCAGGTTATCGTCGATGTTCACATCGGCACCGAGGGGCGGGCTCGGCAGTAGCGCGTGGCAACGCCAGCTGGCGGCAAAAGCAGCTAAAAGAGCCCCATCCCAAATTGACTACTCGTGAAAGTCGCGTCCGCGCGCATGGACGGCTCGTGAGCGGGTACACGGCTGTAGTAACATAGCTCTGTCCGCGGGCGCGCCCGCGTTATTGTGAGAAAGGAGCCCCCTGTGGCTGTTAACGAAGAGCTGCTTAAGAAGGTTCTTGAAGAGATTCGCCCCAACCTGCAGGCCGACGGCGGCGATATGGAGTATGTGGGCGTTGACGACGAGGGCGTCGTCAAACTGGAGCTGCAGGGCGCCTGTGCCGGTTGTCCCATGAGCGCCCTGACGCTTTCCATGGGCATCGAGCGTATCCTCAAGGAGCACGTGCCCGGCGTTACGCGTGTCGAGCAGGTCAATGCCTCCGGCGAGACCGATGACCTGTACGACGAGTATGCGCCGTTCTAAGATGCGAAAGCTGCGGACGGCATACTCCGCATAGACGTTACGCCCAAATATGCGGCTGCGAGCGCAAGGCCCGCGGCCGCATTTGTATGTAGGGAGTAGGAGGGTCGACATGCTCAACGACTTCTACCATATGCTTGATCCTGTCGCGATCTCGGCGGGCCCCATCACCATCTACTGGTACGGCCTGGCCTACGTGGTCGGTGCTCTGCTCACGGCGGTCGTTATGTACCGCACGCAGCGTCGTTGGGGCTTCGACATTACGATTGATGACCTGACGAGCGTCGTGGTCGGCGTGGTCTTTGGCCTCATTATCGGTGCGCGCCTGTTCTACGTCGTCTTTTATGGTGATGGCTACTACTGGGCGCACCCGCTCGAGATCTTTGCCACCAACGAGGGCGGCATGAGCTTCCATGGCGGCTTGGTGGGCGGCATTATCGGCGGCATCATCGTGTGCCGCATGTATAAGCTCGATGCCTGGACTTTGGCAGATCTTGCCGTCATAGGCGCGCCGCTGGCCTTGTGCCTGGGCCGTTGTGCCAACTTTGTCAATGGTGAGCTGTGGGGCAAGCCGACCGATCTGCCCTGGGGCGTGGTCTTCGGTGGCACCGCGGGGGATATGCCGCGTCACCCCTCCCAGCTCTACGAGGCATTTCTTGAGGGCATCGTGCTTTTTTGCATTCTGCAGGTGCTCAGCCGCAAAAAGCCGCTACTGCCCCAGGGCACGTTTATGGGCGTGTTTGTGATGGGTTACGGCATCGTCCGCTTCCTCATTGAGTTTGTGCGCGTGCCCGATGCGCAGCTGGGCTATCTGCTGGGTGGCGTTATCACCATGGGCCAGTTGCTGAGTTTGCCGCTCGTGATCGCGGGCCTGGCGCTCATCATCTTTGCTCGTCGCCGCAACCAACCCCAGCGCATCTACCTCGACGCCTAACCACCACAAAGGGGACAGGCACCTTTGTGGTGGTTCGCTGGGCAACGATGACAGAACCGTAACGTTTCCCCAGATAAAACCTGCCAAAATAAACCTGTCCCTTTTTGGCAGGTTTCTAGAAAGGCTTTTTGGACTGTGAAGGATTCCGACCTCTCCACAACGGCTGCGCGCGACGCTGCCCGCATCGTCTGGTTTAAGCGCTACCCCGCCAAGCAGACGCTCATCGCATTTTTGCTCGCGCTGTTGGCGACCACGGCGTTTTCCATCGATCCCGCCCCGGTGTCGAGCAACGCAGTCTTGGCGATTGACCCCAAAGCCTCGGGCATGCTGTACGTGTGCTACGAGGTGCTCCTCTCGTTTGCCGGCCATACCGACGCGGTCATGCTGCTTGCACTTGCTTGCCTGCTCACCTTGCCGTTTCGCTACGTGTTCTTTGGCCGTGGCGACACCTGGCGTCCATCGATCGTTCTGCCGTCGCTGTTCTTTGCCATCTGCATGGTGTTCGGCCGCAGCTACGATCTCACCGACTCGGCCGAGATTGTCCTTGGCGACAAGGCCCGCATCATCTGCGCCTGGATTGGCGGCGCGGGCTGGATGCTCCTAGCGATCGTGGCGTTCTATCTGGCTTTTGAGTGTCTAGATTGGCTGAGCTCCCGACGCATCCCGTTTTCCGAAGCGCACTTTGGCCGCGTATGGCGTGTGACTCACGCCGTGCTCTCGGTCCATCCCTTTGCCGGGCCCTTCCTGGTGCTTATGATCGCCTGGGCGCCCACGCTCATCGCTTCGCTGCCTGGCCTTTTTATGGGAGATACGGGCGCGCAGATTCGCCAGTGGTTCAACTATCCCAACGGCACGAGCGACTACCTGCGCCTACTCAACCCCAACGTGCTGCTCAACGGGCATCATCCTGTAGTGCACACGGCCATTATCGGCTCGTGCGTTCAGCTGGGGCTTTCGCTGTTCAACAGCGCTAACGCGGGTCTTGCCATCTATACCTGTGCTCAGTTCGTCATCACGGCCGCCTGCATGGCCTATTCCATTTCGTCGCTGCGCAAACTGGGCGTGAGCCTGCCGGTTCGCGGTGCGATCCTGCTGTTCTTTGCGTTTATGCCGATGTTCTCTAACTACGCGGCGTTGCTCACCAAAGACGTGCTCTTTGCCGACGCGTTCTTGGTGCTGCTAGTACAGACCGTCAAGCTCGTGGCATGTGGCTTGCCCCGTCGTGATGCCAATGTCGAGCGAGCGGGCGAGAAAGCCCCCGTGCTCTTTGCGCGCCACGACTGGCTGCTGCTCGCTCTGGGCGCCATGGGTTCCACGTTTCTGCGCAACGGCGGCCTGGTGTTTCCCCTGGCGGCATGCGTAATCGCGGCGGCGTTTTGCGTATGGGACGTGCATGTGGCTCGTCGTGCAGCCAAGCAGACTGGCGCTGCGCCTTCGGGCACCATCCCGCGTTTCCGCTGGGTTGGCGTTCTCGCGGTGCTCGCGCTCTGCCTTGCCTCTAATATGTACTTCACCAAGGTCTTTATGCCGGCGCACGATATCACGCCTGGTTCCAAGCGCGAAATCCTCTCGATTCCGTTCCAGCAGACGGCTCGTTTCGTCCAAAAGCACGACGGCCTCAACTCGGGCGTCAACCCCGCGGTTAAGGAGGACGGCACCATTGTGGAGGCTCCTTGCGACGGTTCGGTGACCGACGAAGAGCGTGCCGTGATCGATCGCGTACTCAAGTACGAGAACCTGGGCCGCCGCTACAACCCCGACAAGTCCGATGCCGTCAAGAACTGCTTTAACGAGTACGCCTCGCAGGAGGACATCGATGCCTATTTTGAGGTATGGGCTCAGATGTTTAAGAAGGATCCCAAGTGCTATATTTCGGCGCTTATCAATAACTACTATGGTTATTTTTATCCGAGCGCGCGCGATGCCTGGGTCTACAGCACGGCGCGTAGTGCCGAGATCATGGCGCGTCCCGACAACCTCAAGTACTTCGACTTCCATCCGGTTGACAGCAACGTGGTGCGCTGGTGCGACCACCTGATCAATTTGTACCGTGTGGCGGTGCAGCGTGTTCCCTTTATCTCGCTCACCATGAGCTCGGCCACCTATGTGTGGATTATGATCGCCGTGGTGGTCTACTTGCTGCGTCGTCATTCATGGCGTGCGCTGGCGATCTGGGTGCCGCTGTTGGGCGTGCTCGCTGTGTGCCTGATTGGCCCGTGCAACGGCTCGACTTACATGCGCTACCTGTATCCGGTCATCGCCTGCATGCCCTTCGCCATCGGCGCCACCGTCACCCGCAGCGACTTCTTCTGGTTCTAATTTGGTGCATTGAGGGCCAGGTTTCTTTGCACCAAAGGGGACATCATCACGACGCCTTCATTTTGGGGTTTATCTCGCAGGCCAGTAGGTATATCATAACGACGTTTGTTTATATTGCCCGAGCATCTGCGCTGGGCTTTAGGTCGAAACCGATAGGAGACACGTATGTCCGGACACTCTAAGTGGGCCACAACCAAGCATCGTAAGGGCGCGCAGGACGCCAAGCGTTCCGCCCTCTTCTCCAAGCTCAGCCGCAACATCACCGTTGCTGCCCGTCTCGGCGGTGACCCGCTGCCCGAGAACAACGCCAGCCTCGCCGCTGCCGTTGCCAAGGCCAAGGCTCAGTCCATGCCTAAGGACAAGATCAAGTCCGCTATCGACAAGGCTTTTGGTTCGGGTGCCGACGCTGCCGTCTACGAGAACATCGTGTACGAGGGCTACGGTCCCGCCGGTGTCGCCGTCTACGTCGACTGCCTGACCGACAACCGCAACCGTACCGCCGCTGATGTCCGTTCCGCCTTCTCCCACGCTGGTGGCAACCTGGGCACCTCCGGCTCCGTCGCCTTCCAGTTTGAGCGCAAGGGACAGATCGTCGTCGCCAAAGAGATCCTGGACGAGAACGCCAAGAAGGAGACCATGATCGCCAACGGTGCTGCCGGTGACGAGGATGAGTTCATGATGGCCATCGCCGAGGCCGGCGGCGAGGACTACGAGGACGCCGGCGAGGAGTGGATCGTCTGGACTACTGCCAACGAGGTCATGGCTGTCTCCAAGGCGCTCGAGGAGCAGGGCGTCCAGGTCAAGGGCTCCGAGACCACCATGGTCCCGACCACCCCGACCGAGGTCTCCGGCGCCGACGCCAAGAAGGTTCAGCGCCTCATCGACCGTCTTGAGGAGCTCGACGACGTCCAGGATGTTTACAGCACCATGGACATGACCGACGAGGTCATCGCTGCCCTCGAGGAGGAGTAGCGCCCGCACGGGTTAAGCCGTGCATATCTGGGCATAATGAAGCGAGCATGCAAGCCTCGTGGAATAGATGAGCCGGATCCGCGTGCGTAGAGCACCGGACCCGGCTCTTTTATAATGATGCGAACCGTTTTGCATTTCGAGAGCCGAGATTTGAAGGGAGCGCCACGTGCGCGTACTCAAACGAGCCCTAGCGATTGTGTATCTTGCCGCCGCCATCGTGGCGCTGGGTACGCTTGTCTGCCAGTTTTGGGGGCCGTATACGTATCGCTTTATGCTGCTGATGCGCGACCCCATGCCGCGCATTGTCGTGACGGCATGCGGCGGAGTTGTGGCGATCGGCGTGCTGGTAAGCTTCTTCCGCCTGATGTTTGCTCGTCGCGAGCCGTCCTGCGTGCATCCGGCGGGGGAGCGCAATATCGAGGTTACCCTTGCGGCGCTTTCTTCGTGCGCTCGCACTGCGGCAGAGCGCGACGATCGCGTGATGGTCGAGCATGTCGAGGCCCGCGTCCAAGGCTCCGACGATTCGCACGTCCGTTTTAAGGTCGAGGCTATCGCGCTTGACGACCGGGACGTGGCCTCCCTTGCAGCCGCGATGCAGCAACGTATCGAGGAGGCCTGCGACACCATGCTCGGCACGCCGGGCACGACCGCGCGCGTCCGTTTTTTGCCGTCCAAGACTACCGTCCAGACCGTGGAGGTTTCCGGTGAGTGATACCAATCAAGATAAGACCGCTCGTACGCCGCGCCTGACGATTGACCAGAGCGCCACGCCGGCGAACGAACCTGTTGATTCCAAAGCAGAGGCAACCGAGTTACAAGACGCGGCAGCCGCGGATTTTGACGAGGCTATGGGTCTCATCAAGGGTACGGGCGCTGCCATCTGGAGCTATGCTGTGCGTCATCCCAACACCACGCTCGGTGCCGTCGCTGGCTTTATCCTCGCCGTGTTGGTGCTCACGCTCGGCCTGTGGGACACGCTCGTCATTGCATTCTTCGTGCTGATCGGCGCCGTGATCGGCCAAATTCGCGACGGCGAGAACGGGATCGTCAACTTCTTCGGCCGTCTGTTTAGCGGCCGCTAATATGTATTCGACTGTCGCATCTGCGGCAGGCATAAGGAGGAACCATGGCTTTTAATACGAAGGTCGATGTAGCCGATACCGAGCTCGAGGCAGACGAGACCGTCGCTGCCGAGGCCGAGGATGTGACGCTCGAGGACGAGGCGCTTGTCGAGGCCGAGTCCGATGCTGATGAGGACGACGAGGAGGCGGACGAGGAAACAGACGAGTCCGAGGACTCGCTGACCTATTCCAACGGTGTGATCGAGAAGATCGTCGCCATGGCCACCCGCGAGGTGCCGCACGTCCTGGGCATGAAGGGTAACCTTATGCACTTTGTGCAGGAGCAGTTTGGTGCCGAGAATCTGACCAAGGGCGTGACGGTTGAGGTCACCGATGACAATCGCGTGGTCGTCAACATCTCCGTCATTATCGAGTACGGCGCCTATGCGCCCGCGATCTTCGACGATGTCAAGGCACGTGTCACCGAGCGCCTTGCCGCGATGACCGGCCTTGAGGTGGCGGGCGTCAACCTGCGCATCGAGGACGTCATCACCCCCGAGGAGTACGAGCACCGCACCAGCCAGCACGAGTAACCTTCCAAAAAGGGACAGGTTTGTTTTGGCAGGCTTTATCTGCGAAAACGTTAAACGGCCGACCGCGCAAGCAAAAGCGTGGCCGGCCGTTATTTGTATGCCCCCCGATGTGGGCATACCGCTCGTCTAACTAGGGGTTGCAATCGTCGCGTTCCGCGTTACCCTAATGGGCGCATTGTTTCCAAATTGTTAACGAGGGGTTGCCGTAATGGCCGACGAGCACGAAACAGAAAGCAAGGCATGGGCGATTGAGGCCGCCGCGGCAGAGGCGGCATCGCGTGCTGCCGAGGAGGTGCATCGTCCTCCCGTGGTGCCGATGGAGCGCGTGGTTGATCGCACCGATATCGAGCGCGGCGAGCGTGTCGGTCAAAAGCGCAGCCAGGAGCCGGGCTTCCCGCGCTTTTTTGCCGAGCTCAATCTGGGCCTGATTCTTACGGCCTTCGCCATCGTTGCGTTTAAAACCCCTAATCACTTTGCTTTTGGCGGCACCTCGGGCGTGTCGGTCATTCTGTCCACGCTGTTCCCGACCCTGCCCGTCGGCGTTTTTATGTGGATTATCAACGCGGTTCTCGTCGTCTTGGGCTTTATCTTTTTGGAGCGCAAGGCAATCCTGTGGAGCGTCTTCGCCTCGTTTGCGCTGTCCGCCTACGTCTCGCTGTTTGAGCTCTTCATTCCGACCGATGTCTCTCTGACGGGTGATATGTGGCTCGACCTGTGCTTTGCCGTCATCTTGCCGGCGCTCGGCAGTGCCATCGTCTTTGACATCGGCGCCTCGACGGGTGGCACGGACATTCTCGCTATGATCCTCAAACGCCGCACCACGCTCGAGATTGGCCGCGCCCTGCTACTGGTCGATATCGGCATCGTGACCATCGCGGCCTTTTTGTATGGCCCGCGTGTCGGTCTGTATTGCGTGCTCGGCCTGTTTGCCAAGACGCTTGTGGTCGACAAGGCCATCGAGAGCATTCACCTTCGTAAGGTCTGCACAGTCATTTGTTCCGAGCCCCTTAAGGTCGAGGAGTTTATCGTCAAGCATCTCAACCGCACGGCGACCATCAGCCGCGGTTACGGTGCCTTCTCGGGCAAGTGCGTGACGGTGATCATGAGCGTGCTGAGCCGTCGCGAGGCCGTGCAGCTGCGCCGTTATGCGCGCGAGGTCGATCCGGGTGCCTTTATCACGATCGTCGACAGCTCCGAGATCGTCGGCAAGGGCTTCCGCGGAACGAACTAGCACAGACGTATTCAACGAACCGCCTGCTGGCGCCGTGTACCTTGCAAATCGGTCATCTTTGAGTATTTGACCCCACATTGGGCAATAATGATGCTAAAGACAACGTTTGCGATCCAAGTGATTCGTTCAAGATACGAAGGGATGATTCTATGTTCTGCTCGCAGTGCGGCGCCCCCATGGGCGATAACGACAAGTTCTGCGGCGTGTGTGGTGCTCCTAATGCCGGTGCCGCTGGCCCCGCTCCCCAGGGACAGCCTCAGCCCCAGCAGTTTGTTCCGCAACCGCCCGTGGCGAATGCGCCAAAGGGCTGTGTGGCTCAGGCGTTCCAAGATATGACCAAGACTCCGGGCGTGCTTCAGCGTGTATGCCAAATCGCGTTTTTGCCGGCGCTGATTTGCGTTGTGTCAGTGCTCGTGTTGTTTATTCCCGTTATTGGCGGCATTGCGGCTGCCATCGGCTTTTTGGCAGCTTGCATTGCGAGCGTGTGCGGTTCCGGCTTTGGCATCGAGTGGGGTCGCGATCTGTCGCTTAAGATCGATGACGGCATGGATCGTCCGCTGATGCGTTCCACGTCGTTTGGTCTCGGAGTCTTTTCGAGCGTTATTTCGGTCGTGCTCGAGGTTATCGCTGCCATTCCCGTTATCGGTGTAGTGCTTTCGCTGGTGGAGGGCGTGGTAATTGGCGCTGCGGGCTCGTATTCTTATTACGGTTCTTATGCGCTCGAGGCTGCGCTGTTCGGTTCGCTTGGCCTGCTTGTCCTGGCGCTAATTGCCTCGGCGATTCTGGGTGTCTTCTTTAAGATGTTCGCCGACATCGCCGTGATGCACTTTGCGGTGACCGGGCGTGTCGAGAGCGCGTTTTCGCTCGATAAGGTCTGGGCGGCGTTTAAGCACAACAAGACCAAGCTGTTCTGTGCTTCGTTCCTTCCCGAGTTTTTGACGGGCCTGGTCGCCAACGTTGTCACATGGATCTTGACGGTCGTCTTTGGCGCCATTGCCTCTGTCGGTATGTATAGCTACTACTATCGTCCTACGGGTATTGAGGCAATTGTTACCGGCGGTGGCGTCACGCTCGCGCTGTTCTTGGTGCTGGTCGCTTTCGTCACCGTATTTCTTACGGTCTTTGGCAAGATGCTCAAGCACCGTGCCGTTGGCTATTGGGCCGCACGCTATGCAAGCGAGTGGGCCGATGAGGATAAGGACGACGTCCTGACTTTTGTGTTGCCCTTCGAGAAGAAGTCCACCCCTTCGGGTTACGGTGCTCCGGATGCTTCGCCGGCACCTGCACCCGCTCCCGCGACCGAGCCTGAGCCGGCGCCCGAGCCTGAGACGGCATCTGAGTCCGAGCCTGCACCTGAGCTTGAGCCTGAGCCGGCACCTGCACCTGAGCCGGCGTCCGAGCCAAGCTCCGACGAGGAACCTCAGGACGAGTAGCCATGCCGTCTGCCATTTGGGGACGGGGTAGAAATAGTAGAAATAGCGCTTGAAGAATGAGCGGGGGCGGGATGCCCGAACGGCTCGCCATGCCGCGATCAA
>CABRZY010000038.1 GCA_902475475.1 uncultured Collinsella sp. | reverse complement strand
TGCGGCGGCGGTATTCGCGCACGGCGAGCCGCGCCTTTTGCGTTGAGCTCCGTTGAGGTTCGAAGTAGTGGATTAGTTGGCCATGACGCCTTCGGTCCAGGCATCGACGTCCTCGATGCGCAGGACGTTGGCGACCTCGGCCACGCAGTCGACGCCGGCAAGCTCGGCCGCGGCAGCCTGGACGTCCTTCTCGAGCGCGCGATGCGTCAGGAAGATGACCGAGCAGGCATCGTTGACGCCCGACTTGCCGTCCTCGACCTGGTTGATGAGCGAGATCGAGATGTTGTGCTTGGCAAAGATGTCGACCGTCTCGGACAGGGAGCCCACGCGGTCGGCGACCTTCAGGCGCACATAGTACTTGGTCTGGAGCTCGTCCATGGGCTTAAAGGCGAGGTTGTGACCATAGGGCTCAATCTCGGGCAGCGGAGCCACGCCGCGGCTGATCTGCTCGGAGAGCGACAGGATATCGCCCACGACGGCGCTCGCGGTGGGGAAGGAGCCTGCGCCGGCACCGTAGAACATGGTCTCGCCCACGGCGTCGCCTACCACGTAGACAGCGTTCATGGCGCCGTTGACCTTGGCGAGCATATGGTCTGCCGGGATGAGCGTGGGATGCACGCGGACGTCGACGCCGGCGTCGGTGTTGCGTGCGATGCCCAGCAGCTTGATGGTGTAGCCGAGCTCGCGGGCCTGGGCGATGTCCTCGGCGCCGATGGTACGGATACCCTGTTGGTACACATCGTCGGTGGTAACGCGGGTGCCAAAGCCGATGGAGGCGAGGATCGCCGTCTTGCTGGCGGCATCGAAGCCGTCGACGTCGGCGGACGGGTCGGCCTCGGCATAGCCCTTTGCCTGGGCGTCGGCGAGCACGTCAGCGTAATCGGCGCCCTCGGCGTCCATGTGCGACAGGATGTAGTTGGTGGTGCCGTTGAGAATGCCAGCGATGGTCAGGATCTTGTTGCCCACCAGGTCGTGCTCGAGCGTGCTGACAATGGGGATGCCACCGCCGCAGCTGGCCTCGCACTTAATCTGCACGCCGCACGCGCGCGCCTTCTCGGCGAGCGTCTCGACATGACGGCCCAGCAGGGCCTTGTTGGCAGAGACGACGTGCTTGCCGTGCTCAAAGGCGGTGGTGAAGATTTCGGTTGCGGGATGCTCGCCACCGATCAGCTCGACGACGATGTCGACGGCGGGGTCGGTGACGACATCGTGCCAGTCGCTCGTAAAGGCCTCGCGCTCAATGCCTGCCGCCTCGGCCTGCTCCCAGGCAAGCGCGCAGGCGCGGGTCAGCTTAAGGTCGATGCCGTAGGCGGCCAGGTACTCATCGTGGTGGCTCTTGATCAGACGGGCCACGCCGCCGCCGACGGTTCCCAGACCGATGAGGCCGACGTTCACGGTGCGCAGGGGTTCGCTCATAGATAGCTCCTTCGTGCATCTTATGGATGGATTAACCGCTTAAAGGTTGAGTGCATTCTAGCGTGAAGTGCGGGCGCGTGCTTGCCTGGCAGCGGGAGCAGCATAAAACGCCACCCCCGAAACGCTGCGGAAACATTGGAAACACGCTCGCTACAAACGAACTTCCGTAACAAACTGTCAACGTTTGCACCATAAGGTTTGCCCTGTACCGCAAGACGGCCGCACCACGGCCAGCGAAAAGGGGGACACCATGTTTAGCATCAACAACGTACTTAACCGCAGGAGTTTATTGGCTGGCGCTGCGGCGCTCGGTGGCACCGCAGCACTCGCTGGTTGCTCGTCGGGTGGCTCGGACGGCGGCTCCGCCGATGACGGCAAGACCTTCAAGATCGGTGTCATCGGCCCTTTGACCGGCGCCGCGGCAACCTATGGTGTCTCGGCCGAGAAGGGTGCCAAGCTCGCCGCCAAGGATTTCTCGACCAAGGACCTCAAGCTCTCGCTTAAGTCCGAGGATGACGTCGCTGACGGCGAGAAGGCCATCAACGCCTTCAATACCCTGTGCGACTGGGGCATGCAGGCTCTCGTCGGCCCCGTCACGACTGGTGCCGCCGTTGCCGTCTCGGGCGAGATTGCCGACGACATGCTTATGGTCACGCCTTCGGCCTCGTCGCTCGACGTCACCAAGGACAAGACCACGGTTTTCCAGGTTTGCTTCACCGATCCCACCATGGGCGCCAGCGCCGCAAAGTTCTTGGCCGAGAAGTACGCGGATGCCAAGATCGCCCTGTTCTACAACTCCGGCGATACGTATAGCTCGGGCGTTGCCGACGCTTTTGCCGAGCAGGCCAAGGCGTCCAAGCTCGACATCGTCGATACCGAGACCTTTAAGGACGACTCTTCCACGAGCTTTACCAACCAGCTCACCAAGGCCAAGGAGTCCGGCGCCACGTTCATCTTTGCGCCGATCTACTACACGCCGGCGTCCGTTTTGCTCAAGAACGCCAAGGACATGGGCTACGACATGACCCTCATGGGTACCGACGGCATGGACGGCCTGCTCTCTGTGGAAGGCTTCGATACCTCTCTTGCCGAGGGCGTACTGCTCGTGACCCCGTTTTCGGCTGACGATGAGAAGAATGCCGACTTCGTCAAGGCCTATAAGGATGCCTACGACGAGACGCCCAACCAGTTTGCCGCCGACGCCTACGATTGCGTCCACGCCATCGCCGAGGCCATCGACAAAGCGGGCATCGACATTACGGCCGACGGCGCCGACATTGCCGGCGACCTTGCCAAGGCCATGCGCAAGATCAAGATCGAGGGCCTGACGGGCGAGCTGACGTGGAATGACAAGGGCCAGGTCGAAAAGCCCGCTACGGCTTATGTGATCCAGGACGGCAAGTACATCGCCGCCTAAGTGCATATACATCGAGACCGGCGGGCCGTTTTATTCAGGGCAAGGACGCCTGTAACAGAACGGAAACATTACTTTCACACAATAAAGTGGCTAAACTGCATAAACCGACAGGAATACGCAGAATTATGGATAAATGGGCAAAACAAAAGAAAAGTTGAAATAATCGCCACTTTTCTCAACTAAAGCGTCTACTATTTTGCGAACGCCGAACACGGCGAAGGATGGCCTGTCGGGTAACCGAAACCCGACGAGATTTGAGAGGAGAGCCGCATGTCGAGCCTCACCGGTAAGTCATTGAACCCTGTTATGAATCGCAGGAGCGTTATCGCGAGCGCAGCAGGTCTGGGGGCGATGTCCATTCTAGCTGGCTGCTCCTCCAACGGCGGCGACAGCGGTTCCGCGTCGGGCGACGCTTCGTTTAAGATCGGCACCATCGGCCCGCTGACCGGCGCCAACGCGTCCTACGGCAAGTCCGTTACACAGGCTGTCGAGCTTGGCTGCAAGGATTTCTCGACTAAGGAGCTGCCGCTTGTCAGCAAGGCCGAGGACGACCAGGCCGATGGCGAGAAGGCCGTCAACGCCTTCAACACCCTGCTCGACTGGGGCATGCAGGCCCTCGTCGGTCCGACCACCACGGGTGCGTCGGTCGCCGTTGCCGCAGAGTGCGGTAACGACCCCAAGACGTTCATGATCACCCCGTCCGCGTCTTCCGAGGACGTTACCAAGGGCAAGGATTGCGTCTTCCAGGTTTGCTTTACCGACCCCAACCAGGGTGTCAACGCTGCCAAGTTCCTGGCAGAGAAATATGCGGACGAGAAGTTCGTGCTGTTCTATAACTCCGGCGACGCCTATTCTTCGGGCATCGCAGATTCCTTTAAGGCCCAGGCCGCTAAGTCCAAGCTCGAGATTGTCGACGAGGAGACCTTTAAGGACGACTCCGCCACGAGCTTTACCAACCAGCTGACCAAGGCCAAGCAGGCAGGCGCCACCATGATCTTTGCGCCGA
The DNA here is from genome assembly GCA_902475475.1 of uncultured Collinsella sp. Classification (GTDB taxonomy): domain Bacteria; phylum Actinomycetota; class Coriobacteriia; order Coriobacteriales; family Coriobacteriaceae; genus Collinsella. The sequence goes on along the minus strand of CABRZY010000038.1, from coordinate 8,984 downwards.
TCTACTACACGCCGGCGTCCGTCCTGCTCAAGAACGCCAAGGACATGGGCTACGACGTCAAGATGATGGGCTGCGACGGCATGGACGGCATCCTGGGCGTTGAGGGCTTCGACACCTCTCTTGCCGAGGGTCTGCTGCTCATGACCCCGTTCTCCGCCGACGACGAGAAGAACGCCGACTTCGTCAACGCTTACAAGGATAAGTACGGCGATACTCCCGACCAGTTTGCCGCCGACGCCTACGACGGCGTGCACGCGGTGGCTGAGGCCCTCAAGGAGGCCGGTCTTGGTGTCGACGCCGACCCGACCGAGGTCGCCGATAAGCTGTCCAAGGCTATGCTCAAGATTACCGTTGACGGTCTGACCGGCAAGCTCACCTGGAACGATAAGGGCCAGGTCCAGAAGGAGCCCACGGCGTACGTCATCACCGACGGCAAGTACGTACAGGCCTAATTGGCCGCCTTACATAGAGCGGTTTTGATCCCAAGCAGGGGAGGTTTTGGCCTTCCCTGCTTGCTTGGTATCTAGGGACAGTGTAACGTCCCTGTTTCATACATTAACTGGAAACCTATTCGAAAGGGGGATGTGGAACATGACGGTCTTTATCCAATACCTGGTCAACGGCCTGTCCATGGGCAGCGTCTACGCCATCATCGCGTTGGGCTACACCATGGTCTACGGTATCGCCAAGATGCTGAACTTCGCTCACGGCGATGTCATCATGGTCGGTGCCTATGTCTCGTTCTGCGCCACGTCGTATCTCGGCCTCCCGGGCTGGGCATCTGTAGTTCTCTCTTGCGTGGCCTGCACGGTTCTCGGTGTTCTCATTGAGGGTCTGGCATACAAGCCGCTGCGTCAGGCGGGCCCGCTGGCCGTTCTGATCACGGCCATCGGCGTGTCTTACTTCCTGCAGAATGCCGCACAGCTTCTGTGGGGCGCCACGCCCAAGAACTTCACTTCGCTCGTCACCTTCCCGGTGCCGGAGTTCTTGGCCAAGTTTAACGTAAGCGCCGTCTCGCTCGTCACCATCGTCGCCTGCCTGGTTATCATGGCCGGCCTGATGTTCTTTACGGGTAAGACCAAGATGGGCAAGGCCATGCGCGCCGTGTCCGAGGACAAGGCCGCCGCTCAGCTCATGGGCATCAACGTCAACCGCACCATCTCGATGACGTTCGCCATCGGCTCCGCCCTCGCCGCCATCGCCGGCGTGCTCCTGTGCTCCTACTCGCCGGTGTTGCAGCCCACGACGGGCGCTATGCCTGGTATCAAGGCCTTCGATGCTGCCGTTTTCGGCGGCATCGGCTCCATCCCCGGTGCCTTTGTTGGCGGTATTCTCATCGGCATCATCGAGGCGATGGCGCAGGCTTACATTTCCACGAGCCTTGCCAACTCCATCGTCTTTGGCGTTTTGATCATCGTCCTGCTCGTCAAGCCTGCCGGCCTCTTGGGCAAGTACGTCCCCGAGAAGGTGTAGGTGAGCGTTATGAAGTTTCTTAAAGACAAGCAGACGCGTCACGACTTTGTTACGTACGCCATGTGCCTTGTGGCGTTCGCCATCGTGTTCTTTATGCAGTCCAACCACATGATCCCGCGCATGATTGCCGGCCAGCTGGTCCCCATTACGGCCTACATTGTTATGGCCATCTCCCTTAACCTCGTCGTTGGTATCGCGGGCGACTTGTCGCTGGGCCACGCAGGCTTTATGAGCGTCGGCGCCTATACGGGCATCGTCACTGCCGTCGCACTGGAGAGCGCCGTTCCGTCCGATCCGATGCGTCTGATCATCAGCATTGTGGTCGGCGCTATCGCCGCTGCCATCTTGGGCTTCTTGATCGGTATCCCGGTCCTGCGCCTGAGCGGCGACTATCTGGCCATCGTGACCCTGGCTTTTGGCGAGATCATCAAAGAGATCGTCACCTGCCTTATCGTGGGCGTCGACTCCCGCGGCCTGCATGTGATCTTTAACATCACGGGTAACTCCACGATCAACGACCTGCACCTGCTCGAGGACGGCACCGCCATCATCAAGGGCGCGCAGGGAGCATCGGGCGTGTCGACCTATTCGACCTTCCTTGCCGGCGCCATCCTGGTTATGGTCGCGCTCGTGATTGTACTCAACCTGGTTCGCAGCCGTACCGGTCGTGCCATTATTGCCGTGCGTGATAACAAGATCGCTGCCGAGTCCGTGGGCATCTCCGTCACCCAGTACCGCATGATCGCCTTCGTGGTTTCCGCCGCCCTCGCCGGTGCTGCCGGAGCTTTGTTCGGCGGTAACTTCTCGCAGCTTTCCGCTACTAAGTTCGACTTCAACACGTCGATTCTCATTCTGGTGTTCGTGGTCCTGGGCGGCCTGGGCAACATGCGCGGTTCCGTTATCGCCGCGGCGCTGCTCACGGTGCTCCCCGAGTTGCTCCGTCAGTTCTCGGACTACCGCATGCTCATTTACGCCATCGTGTTGATCCTGGTCATGGTCTTTACTAACAACCCACAGCTCAAGGCGTTCTTCGGTCGCGTCAAGGATCGCTTTGCTTCCAAGAAGGAGGTGGCAGCCGATGCCCAGTAAATTTGAGTTCAACAAGGGCAAGATGGTCCCGTATCCTTCTGGCGCCATCGTTCCCGACCGCGACCTGGGCGAGCGCCCGGCACTCGAGTGCATCCACCTGGGCATCGAGTTCGGTGGCCTTAAGGCAGTCGACGACTTTAGCCTGACTATCGGCAAGACCGAGATCGCCGGTCTGATCGGCCCCAACGGTGCTGGTAAGACCACGGTCTTCAACCTGCTCACCAAGGTGTATCAGCCCACGCACGGCACCATCCTGCTCGACGGTGAGGACACCTCGGGCAAGTCGGTCTATCAGGTCAACCGCATGGGTATTGCCCGTACCTTCCAGAACATTCGTCTGTTCAACACCATGACGGTGGAGGATAACGTTAAGGTCGGCCTGCACAACCAGGAGCGCTACTCCGGCTTTGAGGGCGTGCTGCGCCTGGCGACGTATTGGAAGCACGAGAAGGCTGCTCACGAGCGCGCCATGGAGCTGCTGTCCATCTTTGATATGGAGGATCTGGCAAACGAGCAGGCCGGATCGTTGCCTTACGGCGCTCAGCGCCGTCTGGAGATCGTCCGCGCGCTTGCCACCAACCCCAAGCTACTGCTGCTCGACGAGCCTGCCGCCGGCATGAACCCGTCCGAGACCGCGGAGCTCATGGAGAACATCGTCAAGATTCGCGACACCTTTGGCATTGCCATCATGCTTATCGAGCATGATATGTCGCTCGTCATGAATATCTGCGAGGGCATCTGCGTGCTCAACTTTGGTAAGGTCATCGCCAAGGGCACGGCAGAGGAAATCCAGAATAACGATGCCGTTATCGAGGCGTATCTGGGCAAGCAGGATAAGGGGGAGAACTAAATGGCAGAGCCGATGCTTTCCGTCTACAACATCAACGTCTGGTACGGCGCCATCCACGCCATCAAGGACATCTCCTTTAACGTTAACGAGGGCGAGATCGTGGCTCTGATCGGCGCGAACGGTGCCGGTAAGTCCACGACGCTCAAGACCGTCTCGGGCCTGCTACGCTCCAAGACCGGCTCCATCAAGTTTATGGGCGAGGACATTACCCATACGCCCGCCGACAAGCTGGTTGGTAAGGGCCTGGCTCAGGTTCCCGAGGGTCGTCGCGCCTTTTTGCAGATGACGGTCGAGGAGAACCTTGAGATGGGCGCCTATACACAGCTCAAGTCCACGGTCGCTCCGGGCCTTGAGCGTGTCTACGAGCAGTTCCCGCGCCTTAAGGAGCGCCGTCGCCAGGTCGCCGGCACCCTTTCGGGCGGCGAGCAGCAGATGCTCGTTATGGGCCGCGCCCTTATGAGCAACCCCAAGCTGCTCATGCTCGACGAGCCTTCCATGGGCCTGGCGCCGATTCTGATCGAACAGATCTTCCAGATTGTCGAGGACCTGCACAAGGCCGGCACCACGGTGCTTCTGGTCGAGCAAAACGCACAGATGGCTCTTTCCATCGCCACGCGCGGCTACGTGCTCGAGACCGGCAAGATCACCATGACCGGCACGGGCCAAGAACTCCTGCACGACGATAACGTGCGTAAGGCCTATCTGGGCGGTTAATTCATTCAACGAAGGGGCACTGACTATCCCGGTCAGCGCCCCCTTTTTAAGTTGCGGTGGAATAGGGACTAAATGGGGGCGCTAGACGCCAAAACAGTCCCTATTCCACCGCAACTTCATGGGGATGTGTGACAATGCCCGTCGGAAAACATCTGTTGTCTTTGGGGGTCTATCTATGGTGTACGAGTTTTGTGCCGAGAACTTTGAGCGGGTGCCGGCGGCTATCGATGCCGGTGCAAGGCGTATTGAACTGTGCGACAACCTTGCCGTTGGTGGCACTACACCCTCGGCCGGTGTTATCAGCGCTACAGTCAGCTATGCTCACGAGCATGACGCGCGAGTGGTGTGCATGATTCGCCCGCGTGGCGGCGACTTTCACTACGACCAGGACGAGCTGCGTATGATGGAGATGGACCTGGGCCTTGCCGTAAGCGCCGGCGTTGACGGCTTGGTCTTTGGCTGCTGCAAGCCCTGCGCTGGCGGATGGGCGCTCGACGAGCTTACGTTGGGCGCCCTCGTGATGGCCGCGGGCTGCGCGACCGAGGAATGCAAGCGTGAGCCCATCGACATCACCTTCCACATGGCGTTTGACCAGCTCTCGCCCGAGGCTCAGCTCGATGCGATTGATACACTTGCCGACTGCGGCGTTACGCGCATCCTCACGCATGGCGGTGCGGCCGGTACGTCGATCGAGGATAATTTCGATCACCTGGCTCGTTTAATCGAGTATGCGGGCGATCGTTTGACCATCCTTCCCGGCGGCGGCATCACTACGGCAAATCGCGACGCGGTCGCGGCGGCGCTAGGCGTCTCCGAGCTCCACGGCACCAAGATCGTGCCGCTGGAGGTATAACCCGTGGCGCTGGTATTTGACGTTCAGCAGGCGAGCGGCAAGCCCGACGATAATCGTCGCCCTGGTACCGCGTGCCCCTTTTGCGACATGGAGGGGCTCGCCAATATCATCCAGCGCGATGGTGACTGCATCTGGCTCGAGAATAAGTTCAAGACCTTGCGGGCCACCCGTCAGACCGTATTGATCGAGTCGGCCAATCACGACGCCGACCTGGTGACCTATGAACCGGATGAGCTGCATCATGTGATGCGGTTTGCCCTGGGCTGCTGGCAGCAGATGATCGATTCCCAACAGTACCGCAGTGTGCTCATGTACAAGAACAAAGGCCCGCTTTCGGGCGGCAGCCTCGTCCATCCGCATATGCAGATTGTGGGTCTGGAGCGGGAGGACGGTTATGCAGCACTAGCCCCCGCCAACTTCGAAGGCATCGATGTTTGGCGACACGGGAGGGTCGCGGTCAACATCTCAACCGAGCCGATCATGGGATTCTTTGAGGTCAACGTCTCGGCTCCACAGGGAATCGCCGCCAGCGACGACGCCCGCGACCAAGCCGAAGCGGACCTGTTTGCCGATGCGATTCAGGTGGCCCTGCGCTATATCCTGCACGAGCACCACGGCGGCCGCGCAGAGTCATACAACTTGTTCTTCTATCACTTGGGCGGTCGGACCATTGCCAAGGCGCTGCCACGTTGGGTGGTATCGCCCTACTTTGTGGGCTATCGTTTGGCCCAGGTCAATGCCGAGACCACGCTCGATATCGATGCTGAGCGCCTACGCGCGCATCTGGAAACGCTCGTATAGCAAGGCTAACGCCCGCGCAATGCGGACAGTCTAGCGTGCCATCGCGTCGCGCCCGGCCTTGACCCGCTTGCGCTGTTTGGCGCGCTCCTCGCCGGTCAGGCGCTCAAAGAGATGCCCGATAATCGAGGCCAGCACCTGCTGAAACAGCGTGCCACACATGACGGGGAACACGACTTCGCCCGGAAAGTACTGCGTGGCGATGACGGCGCCCGAAGAGATGTTACGCATGCCGCAGGTAAAGCACATGGTAGTCGTCTCGCTATACGGCAGATGCAGCGCACGGGCGACCAGAAAACCGACGACAAAGCCGCTGATGGCGAAGACCAAAATAAAGAGGGCGACTTCCAAGCGCTCAACATTCATGTGCAGCACGTACTCGCTCATGGCGGTGGAGTTGGACGCGATGACACCCATCATCATGAACTTGCAGGCGGGCGAAAGCGCGGGGGAGAGTTTCTCATGACCCCAGCCGCGCGTGAGTTCGTTAATGACGATACCGAGCACGGCGGGGATGGCGATCATAAAGGCCATGTCCTGCATCATGCTTGGCACGTCGATCGAGACGGTGGCGCCCAGCAGGAGCTTGAGCGTGAGCGGAATCGTCACAGGCGAGATAACCGAGGACGTCAGGATGATGGTGAGCGCGAGTGGGCCGTTGCCGCCGAACATGCTAATCCACATAAAGGCAGTGACCGCCACGGGTACGCTGTACTCGAGCACGATGCCGCAGACAAGGTTGGGGTTGGAACCAAAGAATAACGATCCCATGGCATACGCTGCGATGGGGATGATCACAGCCGAGACAAATAACGCCAAAATCAGATGCAGGGGACGGCGGAATACCTCGGCTACCTGGTGGAAGGTGTTGCTGAGCGCGCCTTGGAACGTCATAAAGGCGAAGAGAGCGGGAACGATGGGCTTAAGTACGCCGATCTGCCGGGGAAAGAGCACGCCGAGCGCCACGCAAATCGGAACGATGACCTGCATGTGCCCCGCGAGAAACTTGCCCAGTCCAACCCATTGCTTCATATACTCTTGTGACTCCCTTTGCTCGTGAATCCGTTTTGAATGGATATGCTAGACGCTCGCATGCGTCCGTGCGTCAGGAACGCTCGATTATTTCGAGGCTATTACCGGCATCGTTTACCGAAACTGCGGCGTGCTGCGGCGATTTGCGTCCGCGCTGCACGGTATAATAAATCCGTTCAACAGATCTGCCTGCCGAAGCGGGCATACACAGAGGACTCATCGCTATGAACCGTGAGAGATATCGCGGCGACCTGCCCCTATCGGGGGTGGGTGCCTATGTCATCGCTTAAGACGACGCATCGCTGGGCGGTCGCTCAGCAAAACCCCGAGCTCGAAAAGGAGCTTTCGGCTGGCCTGGGCATACCCGGGCTGGTGGCGCGCATTATGGTTGCGCACGGCATTACATCCATCGAAGAAGGCCAGCTGTTTTTGACGCCTTCGCTCGATCGCGACTGGGCCGACCCACTCATTATCCCGGGCATGTCGGTCGTCGCTGACCGCGTCGAGCGTGCTATTCGCAACCACGAGCGCATCGCGGTCTTTGGCGATTTTGACGTTGACGGCATTACGTCGACCTGCCTGTTGACCGAGGCGCTGCGCACGTTTGGCGCCGATGTCACGCCGTTTATTCCGCATCGCTTTGACGAGGGCTACGGTCTTTCGCGAGCGGCGCTCGACCGCGTTAACGAGCTCGCTCGCCCCCAGCTGATCGTGACCGTCGATAACGGCATTGCCGCCAAGGAAGAAGTCTCCTATCTGGAGAGCCTGGGGATCGAATTGGTGGTCACGGATCATCACGAGCCGTCCGACCAGGTGCCGCAGGGCGTGCCTCTGACCGACCCCAAGCTCGAGGACGAGGGTCCTTCGCGTGAGCTTGCCGGTGCCGGCGTGGCGCTCAAGCTGGTGCAGGTCCTGGGCGAGCGTCTGGGCAAGCCGTCGTATTGGCGTTCGCTGATCGAGGTCGCGGCGCTGGGCACCGTGTCCGACATGATGCCGCTGACGCCCGAGAACCGCGCGCTGGTCGCCGAGGGCATCCAGCAGATGCGGGTGACCGCCCGCCCCGGCTATATCGCGCTGGCCGCGCTCGCCAAGGCCGACCTCTCTAGCATTACGGCCGATGGCCTGTCGTTTTCGCTCATTCCCCGCCTGAACGCCGCCGGCCGCATGGCCGATCCCAAGCTGGCGCTCGACCTGCTGCTTGCCCGCGATCCTATCGAGGCAAGCGCGCTGGCGGCCGAGCTCGAGGAGATCAACCGTCAGCGTCGCGAGATCGAGGCGGAGCTCACACGCGATGCCATGGCAAAGGTCGAGGAGACCTATGATGGCGGTCGCGCAATCGTCGTGGGTGGCGAGGGCTGGCACGAGGGCGTCAAGGGTATCGTGGCGAGTCGCCTGACCAACCGTTATCACGTGCCGGCGCTGCTGTTCTCGATCGAAAACGGTATCGCTCGCGGTTCGGGTCGCTCGGTGGGCAAGGTCAACCTGTTCGACGCCGTAGAACGCTGCTCCGATCTGCTGATTCGTCGCGGCGGGCATGCGGGTGCGGTGGGCGTGACCATCGAGGCGTCCAAGCTCGACGAGTTCCGTCGTCGCCTTTCCGCCGTGCTGTCCGAGCTTCCCGCCGAGGACTTTGAGGACACTGACGAGGTTGCCGCCACCGTCGACCTCTCCGAGCTAAATATCGAGACCATCGAGCAAATTTCCCGTCTTGAGCCGTTTGGCCAGGGCAATAAGGTGCCGCTTCTGGCTGCCGAGGGTGTGACAATGTGCGATCGCGCCGTGGTGGGCAAAACCGGCGAGTACATGCGCTTCGTGGCGACCGATGGCGCCGCGAGTGTGCCGGCCATTATGTTCCGCGTGCCGCAGATCGATAAGCTCATCAATTGCGATAGCGCCGTCGATTTGGTGTTCGAGGCCGTGGCCGAGCATTGGCAAGGTCGCGTAAAGCCAAAGCTCATGATCAAGGATGTCTTGGTCCGTGATACCACGGCGCCCAGCGTTGACGACCCGGCATGTGAGCTTCGCCGTGGCGTGGAGCCTGCGGACGCCGGTCTTCGTCTGGAGTCCCGCAAGCGCCAAACGCTTGCCCAGCTTTCCTATACCGAGCTGACGCGCTCGCTTATTCATAGCTTTATCGGCTCGCCAAGCCGGCAAACACGTCATCGCGCGCCGCCT
>CABRZY010000037.1 GCA_902475475.1 uncultured Collinsella sp. | reverse complement strand
ATATCGTTTCTTATCGGACATCTCGGACAGGTTCGCGCACCATAAAGTGGCGGTGTTGGCTTGGTGCCTTATGGACAATCACTTCCATTTGATGGTTGATGACCCATTTGACAATCTTTCAAAGGCAATGCAGTGTGCGCTGACGGCGTATGCCAAGTATTTCAATGGGAAAACGGGGAGAACAGGCCATCTGTTTGACAATCGCTATTCACGGGTCGCGGTCGAGTCGGACACGCAGGCGGTACAGCTGCTCGATTATATCCATCTCAATCCCGTGAAAGGTGCGCTCGACTCGCTCGAGGCGTACCGCTGGTCAAGCTACAAGGCATATCAGCTGGGCTATGATCCCTTTGACATCTGTGACGCGGCTCCTATGCTCGATATCGTCGGAGGCTCCCGTTGCTATTGCGAGCATCTCGAGGAAGTTGCCGGGCGCACTTGGTCAGTGGAGGTTCTTCCACGCCGGCGGATCCCCGATGAGGAGGCCCTTTCCATTGCGCACGAAGTCCTGCCGAGCATAGATCCTGCGCTGCTCAAGGCCCTGCCATGCCCCGATCGCGATGCCTGTCTGCTGAGGCTCAGGCGGGCACATCTCACGGTCAAGCAAATTGCCCGTATCACCGGCATCGGCGCCACAAGCGTAACCAAGGCCACCGCGGGCTGGAACGAGGCGGCGTGAGGTACGTACTGGTGGCGATCGAAGCGCCGTGAGTTCGTCGATGCACTGTGAGCTTTGGAAAGCACTCATCTAAGTCTGTCCCCAATGCGTGAAAACACTCATGTAAGTCTGTCCCCAATGAGTGCAAAAAGGCGCCCTCCGTAGGGGGGCGCCTTTGGTAAGTTCTATGTGAACGCGAGGTCTTTGACCCGGAGAGTCCGAGGTACTTGTTGGTAAGACCTTATTTAGGAGCGCGCAACCTTGCCGGACTTGAGGCAGGTGGAGCAAACGTTCATCTTGCGACGGTGACCATCGACGACGACGTAGACGCGCTGGATGTTGGGGCGGAACTTACGGTTGGTGACGCGGTGAGAGTGACTGATGGAGCGACCGGCAACGGGGTGCTTACCGCAAACTTCGCAAACTTTGGACATAACTGACCCTCCTTGGGCGACAAACGAACATGTCGCGTTAACAAACAAGCCTGAACTATAGCACAGAAGTCGCTCCCTGTGCGCAATCTACACAGAGATATTCCTCTTTTGGCGATAGTGCCCACGCCACGGCCCTGGACGTAGATCCGATTTGCGTGCAGCAGAGGGGATTATGCCAGCTCGTGCGTGCGTTTTCAAGCTCGTCCCACAAATATATATAGGTTTATTGGGCTTTGGGCTCCGTTTACGGATTGCTCTGTATTTATGCTCGCAATTAAGCTCGAGGTTGGCTACACTATCCCTTGACCATTAAAGGGGTACGAGATACCCACATGGAATTACATAGCTGCCAAAGAGCAGCCCTTCCTGTGGGTGTCTGGTCCGCTTTAAGCGGTCGGGCATCTATTTTTTTGACTGTGTCAGCAGTCAAGACATGTGAGGAAGGAGATCGATGGGCACGACTTCCCCCAAGGCGGTCATCATGGACGAGACCGCCGTCAATCGAGCGATGACCCGCATCGCGCACGAGATTCTCGAGCGCAACGAGGGCTGTGAAGACCTCGCTCTGGTCGGCATCGTCACGCGCGGCGACCTTCTGGCTAAGAAGCTCGCCGACGAGATCAAGGAGATCGAGGGCGTCGAAGTTCCGCTCGGCAGCCTCGACATCAGCTTCTACCGCGATGACTATGCGACCAATTTCGCTCCCGCGATCCACGCCACCAACATTCCCTTTAGCGTCGACGGCAAGCGCGTCGTGCTGGTGGACGACATCCTGTATACGGGCCGTACCATCCGCGCCGCTCTCGACGCCGTCATGGACCTGGGCCGTCCGAGCCGCATTGAGTTGGCAGTCCTCGTTGACCGCGGCCACCGCGAGCTCCCCATCTCGCCGGACTTTGTCGGCAAGAACGTTCCCTCGTCGCATGAGGAGAACGTGCATCTATATATGAAGGAAGTCGACGGCCACACCGCCGTCGAGATCAACGACGTCGCGCCGGGCTCCCACGTGGGTTCTGCGCCGCTGGGAGGTGAGTAGTACCGTGGCGTTCAACCATAAGCACCTGATCGACATTACCGAGTACTCCGAAGAGGACATCAAGCTCATCCTCGAGACCGCCAAGGCGTTCTCCGAGGTCAACGAGCGTGCGATCAAGAAGGTCCCCACGCTCAAGGGCAAGACCATCGTCAACATGTTCAACGAGCCCTCGACGCGCACCCGCAGCTCCTTCGAGCTTGCCGAGAAGCGCCTTTCGGCCGATAGCCTTAACTTTGGCGGCTCCTCGACCTCTACGGTCAAGGGCGAGAGCCTCGTCGACACCGTCGAGACCCTCAACGCCTATAAGATCGACTGCATCGTCGTGCGCGATAAGCACGCCGGTGCTCCCTACATCGTCACGCAGAACTCGCCCGCGAGCGTCATCTGCGCCGGTGACGGCAAGCACAACCACCCCACGCAGGCCCTTCTCGACCTGTACACCATCTGGGAGCATAAGGGTGACTTCCACGGTCTGAAGGTCGCCGTCGTCGGCGATATCTCACACTCCCGTGTCTGCGGCTCGCTGATTCCCGCCCTTAAGATCATGGGCTGCGAGACCTACGCCGTCGCCCCCGGCACGCTGCTGCCGCCGTCGCCCGAGGTCCTGGGCTGCGACCACGTGACGAGCGACCTCGATTCCGTCCTGCCCGAGCTTGACGTCGTCTACATGCTGCGCGTGCAGCAGGAGCGCCTCGAGGGTGCCCCGTTCCCGACCATTCGCGAGTACCACAAGCTCTTCGGCCTTACCAAGGATCGTGAGAAGCTCATGAAGCCCGACGCGATCATCTGCCACCCGGGCCCCATCAACCGCGGCGTCGAGTTCGACTCCTATATGGCCGACCACCCGCAACGCTCCGTCATCCTGGAGCAGGTCTACGCCGGTATCTGCGTGCGTATGGCTATCCTGTATCTGCTGCTTGGAGGTGCCGATAATGGCCTTGCTTCTTAAGAATGCCCACGTCGTCGACCCGTCCGTCGAGCTTGACGGTGTCGTTGACGTCCTGATTGACGGCGACAAGATCGCCGAGGTCGGCGAGAATCTCGCCGTCGAGGGAGCCGAGGTTCGCGACCTTTCCGGCAAGTACCTCGTCCCCGGCCTGGTGGATATGCACGTTCACCTTCGCGAGCCCGGCTACGAGGTCAAAGAGGACATCGAGAGCGGCACCCGCGCAGCTGCAAAGGGCGGCTTTACTGGCGTGTGCTCCATGCCCAACACCGATCCCGTTACCGATAACGGTACCGTCGTGGAGTTCGTCAAGTCCCGTGCTGCCGAGGTCGGTCACTGCCGCGTCTATCCGTCGGGCGCCATGACCCGCGGTCTTAAGGGCGAGGCCATGTCCGAGATGGGCGATATGGTCGCCCACGGCGCCGTCGCCTTCACCGACGACGGTCGCGGCGTGCAGGGCGCGGGCATGCTCCGTCGCTGCATGGACTACGGCAAGATGTTCGGCAAGGTCTTTATGAGCCACTGCCAGGACGAGGACCTGGTCGGCCATGGCCAGATCAACGAGGGCAAGGTCTCGACCCGTCTGGCTCTCGAGGGCTGGCCGGCTGCCGGCGAGGAGCTCCAGATCGCTCGCGACATCGAGATCGCCAAGCTGACCGGTGCCAAGCTGCACATCCAGCACATCTCCACCGCCCATGGCCTGGAGATCGTGCGTGCCGGTAAGGCCGCTGGCGTTCAGGTCACCTGCGAGGCCACCCCGCACCACATGTTCCTGACCGAGAACGACCTGGACGAGACCTACAACACCTCGCTCAAGGTCAACCCGCCGCTGCGTACCGAGGAGGATGCCGAGGCCATCCGTCAGGGCGTCATCGACGGCACCGTCGACGTTATCGTCACCGATCACGCTCCTCACACCCCGTGGGAGAAGGCCCGTGAGTTCGAGCTTGCGCCCTTTGGTATGATCGGCCTCGAGACCTCGCTGTCGCTCGTACTCACCGAGCTGGTCAACACGGGCAAGATGAGCATGGGCCGCATGGTCGAGCTCATGGCCATCAAGCCGCGTGAGATCCTGGGTCTCGACCAGGTTCAGGTCAAGGCGGGCTCCGTTGCCGACCTGACCGTGTTCGACCCCTCCGCAACCTGGACGGTTGGCGAGGACGGTTACGAGTCGCGCGCCGAGAACTCCGGTTTTGCCGGCCGCACGCTCACCGGTCGTGCCACCGATGTGTTTGTCGGCGGTAAGCAGACGCTTGCTGACGGCTGCATCTGCTAGCATAGCCTTATCGCTTTTGTGCGCGGCGCCCTTGCGGTGCCGCGCTTTCTATTAGTTTTGACCATGCAACCGCATGGGGGATTGGAGCGTCTATGCCCACACCTTCCACTGCACGCATGCACGACTTCGAGGTCGTCTCGAACCGGGAGATTGCCGACGGCATCTTCTCGCTCGTCATCTCGGCCCCCAAGCTTGCAAGTGCGCTCAAGCCCGGTCAGTTTGTGAACATCGCCGTACCCGGCGATGCGTCCTCGCTGCTTCGCGTGCCCCTGAGCTACTACCGCGCCGACGCCGAGGCTGGCACAGTCGAGCTGTGGTACGCCGTCGTGGGCGACGATACCCGTCGTTTGTCCCAGATGGGCCCTGGCTCCACCTCTAACCTGCTGGGCCCCGGTGGCCGTGGCTGGATGGTACCCGAGGGCACCAGGAAGGCCCTGCTCGTCGCCGGTGGCATCGGTGTTCCGCCCGTGCTGTGCCTTGCCGGTATGCTTGCCGAGCAGGGCGTGGATGTTGACGTGTGCCTGGGCTTTGGCACCGCTTCCAAGGCCGTGGGTGTCGATGAGTTCCGCTCGCTGTGCGATACGGTCAACGTTTGCACCGACGACGGCTCGCTCGGCACGCACGGTTTTTGCACCGATCCTGCCGCCGAGCTGCTCGGCGAGGGCGGCTACGACTATGTGGCCAGCTGCGGCCCCGCTGTCATGATGAAGAAAGTCGCCGCCGCTGCCGCCGAGGCCGGTGCGTACTGCGAGGTGTCGCTTGAGCGTATGATGAGCTGTGGCTTTGGCGCCTGCAACACCTGCAATGTCGAGACGGTCGACGGTATGAAGGGTGCTTGCATGTGCGGCCCCGTGTTCGATGCTTCCAAGGTGGTGGTCTTCTAGTGGGTACCGTGAACATGGCCGTCGATTTCGGCGGCGTCAAGATGCAGAACCCCATCAACACCGCAGCCGGTACCTTTGGCTACGGCTGGCAGTTCCAGAACTTTTTTGATGTTTCCCAGCTGGGCGCCATCACCACCAAGGGCTGCGCTGCCGAGCCCTGGCCCGGCAACCCCGCGCCCCGCATGGCCGAGATTCCCGGCGGTATGATCAACTCCGTGGGCCTTCAGAACCCCGGCGTGGCCGCCTTTGCCCGCGAGTCTGGTCCGTGGCTCGAACAGCTGTCCAAGGACGGCTGTCAGGTCATCTGTCAGGTTGCCGGCCACTCCGTTGACGAGTTTGTCCGCGCACTCGAGATGTATGTCGAGCTGTGCCCTTGGGCTGCCGGCTACGAGATCAACGTGAGCTGCCCCAATATCGCCGCCGGCGGTGCCGCCATGGGCTCCACGCCCGAGGGCGCCTCTTCCGTTATGGCTGCCTGCCGCAAGGTGACCGATAAGCCGCTGTTCGTGAAGATGGCGCCGGTCAACGTCGCCGAGATCGCCAAGGCGCTCGAGGCTGCCGGCGCCGACGGCCTTTCGGTCATCAACTCCATCCAGGGCATGGCCATCGACGTCCACACCCGCAAGTCCCGCGTGGCCAAGCCCAAGGGCGGCCTTTCGGGCCCGCTGTGCCACCACATCGCCGTGCGCATGGTCTGGGAGGTTGCCCAGGCCGTCGATATCCCCATCAACGGCGTCGGCGGTGTCATGACCGGCGAGGATGCGGCCGAGTTTATCCTGGCCGGTGCCACCTGCGTGTCGGTCGGTATGGCCAACTTCGTCGATCCGTGCGCTTCGCTCAAGATCGCGCACGAGCTCGAGGCCTGGGCCGAGTCCCAGGGCGTGAAGGACATCAACGAGCTGGTAGGTGCTTTCGAATGCTAGAGACCGATGCCCGCGACCGCGTAATCGTCGCCCTCGACTGCGACCGCGAGCGTGCGCTCGAGCTCGCCCACGAGCTTTCGGGCCATGCCGCCTGGCTCAAGGTTGGCATGACGCTCTATTACGCCGAGGGTCCCCAGATCGTCAAGACATTCAAGGACCTGGGCTTTAAGGTCTTCCTTGACCTTAAGTTCCATGATATTCCGCATCAGGTTCGCGGTGCCGCCCGTTCGGCCTCGCTTGCCGGTGCCGACCTGCTTTCGGTTCACGGCTTGGGTTCGGGCGCCATGCTCGCTGCCTGCCGCGAGGGTGCCGAGGAGGCGCGTGAGGACCGCGCCAAGCTCGTTGCCATCACCGTTCTCACGAGCATGAATCAGGATGCCTTGAGCGAGATCGGCGTCGAGTCGCCCGTGGCCGAGGAGGCCGTCCGCCTGGCAAAGCTCGCTCAGGCCAGTGGCATCGATGGCATCGTGTGCTCGCCGATGGAGGCTCACGACATGCGTGAGCTGCTGGGTCCTGATGCCCTGATCGTGACTCCGGGCGTGCGTCCGGTGGGTGCCGCCCTTGGTGACCAGTCCCGCGTGGCGACGCCTTCCCAGGCTATCGAGCGTGGCGCAAGCCACATTGTGGTGGGCCGTCCCATCACCGGTGCCGACGATCCAGTTGCCGCCTTTGACGCCATCGTCGCTGAGCTGGTCGAAAACGTCGCGTAAAAGATTCCCCTAAGTCACCACTTTTTGGTTTCATTAGCACAAAATAGCCCCTGTGCCTGCGTAAACTTTCCCATCCTTTGTGTGGAATCGCAGGTCAGGGGCTTAACTTTGGGCGCAGTATATTGCACTTTTTGCGGGTATCGTCTAACCTATGGAGCCGCGATTGGGCATTTTGTACGTTCTACGTGCTAAAATGCCAATTATTGAATCAGATATAACCCAACTATTTGGAGGTACGAATGGCACTCCCTCAGCTTACCGATGAGCAGCGCAAGCAGGCTCTTGAGAAGGCTGCTGCCGCACGTCACGCCCGCGCTGAGCTTCGCGAGCAGATCAAGAAGGGCGAGAAGTCCCTCGAGTCCGTGCTCAACTCCGATGACCCCATCGCTTCCCGCATGAAGGTTTCCACCCTCATCGAGTCTCTCCCTGGTTATGGCAAGGCCAAGGCCGCCAAGATCATGGAGGAGCTCGGTATCTCCGCTACCCGTCGCGTCCAGGGCCTCGGCGTCCGTCAGCGCGAGCAGCTCCTCGAGCAGCTGACCAAATAAGTGAGCGCTCAGGATTCCAAGCTCTTTGTGATTTCTGGACCGTCAGGCGCAGGGAAGGGTACGCTCGTCACTCGTGTGCGCGAGCGCCGCTCGAACCTGGGCCTGACGGTTTCGGCTACCACGCGAGCACCACGCAAAGGCGAGGTCGACGGCGTCAACTACTTTTTTCTGACGCGCGAGGAGTTCGACCGCCGCGTTGCAAACGGTGAGTTTGTTGAGTGGGCCGAGGTCCACGGTAACTGCTACGGCACGTTGGTGAGCGAGGTCACATCCAAGCTCGCCTCTGGCGCATCTCTGATTTTGGAGATCGATGTCCAGGGCGCCCTGCAGGTGAAGGAGCGTTTCCCCGAGGCCGTGCTGATCTTTATCAAGCCGCCTTCGCTTGAGGTGCTCCGCGAGCGTCTAGTCGGTCGCGGTACCGAGACGCCCGAGACGATTGAGCTGCGTATGGCAAACGCCGCCGATGAGCTTGCCCTTGCCGACCGCTACGACGACGTCGTGGTAAATGACGATCTCGACCGCGCGACCGATGAGCTCGTTCGCGTTCTCGATATGCATGAAAGGATCTGAGGTCCGTGTCCGTTGTAAAGCCTTGCATTGACGATCTTCTGGAGAAGACCGATCACAACCGCTTCCTGCTTGCTTCGCTTGCCTCCAAGCGCGCCTGCGACATCAATAGCATGCTGCGTGGCCAGCACAACCGCGTGCTTGCCGTCCAGGATGTCGATGACATCACCATCGGGCTTTCCGGTGCCGATACCATCTCGATGGCTATGGACGAGATTGTCGACGGCGACATCTCTTACGACGAGGCCCGTTACGAGAAGGCGCTCGGCCACAAGGTTGCTGAAGCCTAAATGGCGGCTCGCGTCTGCCTGGTCCACTATCACGAGGTTGGACTGAAGGGTAAGAACCGCGCACATTTTGAGCATATCCTCATGGATAACATCAAGGCGGCCTTGGCCGCCTTTTCCGTGAATGCCGTGTCTCGAATTTCCGGTTATATCCTCGTGACCTTTAACGAGCATCAGGCCGACGAGGCGGCGCGTGTCATTCGCACCGTTCCCGGCGTTGCTCGTGTGTCTTTGGCGTATCACACCAATCGCGACCCTCAGGAGTACTGTGCCGCCGCCGTGAAGGCGCTGCGCGAGTTTGGTTCCTTCGATTCGTTTAAGGTGCACGCCAAGCGTTCCAATACCGACTATGAGCTCACCTCGATTGACATCAATCGTCAGGTGGGCGAGGTTCTGTGTGAGGCCTTCCCCGATAAAAAGGTTCAAATGCACGACCCCGATGCGATGGTGCACGTACTGGTGGTCCAGGGTAGCGTTTATGTGTACGCGCGCTCCGAGCGCGGCGTGGGCGGTCTGCCGGTGGGTTCTGCCGGCAAGGTCGTGACGCTGCTGTCGTCGGGTATCGATTCTCCGGTGGCGACCTGGATGCTCGCGCGTCGCGGCGCGGTGTGCGTGCCGGTACATTTCTCAGGTCGTCCGCAGACGCCCGACACGAGCGAGTATTTGGTGCAGGACATCATCCGTGCGCTTGAGCCGGGTGTCCAGATCGGCCGCCTGTACGTGGTGCCGTTTGGCGACTGCCAGCGTGAGATTTCGGTTACCTGTCCCAGCAATCTGCGCGTGATCATGTATCGCCGCATTATGTATTCGGTTGCCGAGCGCATTGCACACATCGAGGGCGCCAAGGCCATCGTTACGGGCGAATCGCTTGGGCAGGTTGCCTCCCAAACGCTTGAGAACATCATGGCCGTCAACGAGGCTGTGAAGATTCCCGTGTTCCGTCCTCTCATCGGTTCGGACAAGCAGGAGATCATCGCGCGCGCCGAGGAGATCGGTACGTTCGATATCTCGACCGAGGCCGCTCCCGACTGCTGCGCGCTCTTTATGCCGCGCCGCCCCGAGACGCACGCTAAACTCGATGCCGTTCATGAGGCCTGGGAGTTGTTCGATCACGAGGAGATGATCGAGCGCCTGCTCAAGCAGACCGAGTACATCGACTTCGAGAGCAACACGTATAAGGCCCCTAAGACCTTAAAACGCAAACATTCGGAGCTTGCTCCGCGTGAGATTTACCAAGATCACGAGTAATTTTGTGCATAGACCGACGATGCGCCTGCATCGTCGGTCTTTTGCTATCTGGGCATTTTGCGGCTAAGTGTTCATTTGCTGACGTGTGCCTGAATAAATGGACAGATTTGTGCAAGGTTTTGGTCGGCTTTTGGTTTGACCGCTAAAACCGGTTTTGGAGCGTGGCTGTTGCGGGGCTCCTTTCCTGACACGATGGTGTTGGGAGGTTTTGCTATGGCGCAGCGCGAACAACACGAACGAGTCAAACGGATGGACCGCTTGGCGGACAAGCTGTTCGGTCATAAGGCAGTGGTGATGGCGATACTGGTCGTCATTGCGATGGCGAGTGGACTGGCGATGGCGAACCTTGGCGGCGGTGCCGGTGGCGTGTCGTTTGAGCGCACTGACGGTTCGGGCTCGTTGGTGGAGCCAGGATCCGGTGATGCCTCGAGCGGAAAGACATCCGAAGGTTCTTCGACTAAGGCTTCTGCCGCGGCAGAGGTCTATGTCGATGTCGATGGCGCCGTTGTGTCGCCCGGCGTATATCGTCTCAAGGACGGCGCGCGGGTGGCTCAGGCGATTGATGCCGCCGGCGGGCTGGCGCCCGAGGCAGACGTTACGGGGCTCAATCGGGCATCTAAGGTCGTCGATGGACAGAAGATTCACGTTCCAACGGTAGGGGAGCAGCAGGCGTCCATTGCGGAAGCTGGTGTTGATGGTGGGGCTTCCGCATCATCGGGCGTGAGTGGCGCAACAGGCCTAGTAAACATTAATACGGCAAGCGCGGCAGAGCTGCAGACGCTCTCGGGCATCGGTCCCTCCATGGCCCAGTCGATTATCGATGAGCGGACAAAGAACGGTGCTTTTGCCTCGGTTGACGATCTGATGCGTGTGTCGGGAATCGGCGAGAAGAAGCTTGCCAAAATCAAAGATTGCATCTGCGTATGAGTGCGACAGAGCGCGAGCATGTGATGCCTCCGCGGCCCTTGATGCCGTGGACGATGGCTCTGTGTGCCGGCGTGTGCATGAGCTGCGCCTTGGTGCTCAACGTGGCCGCTGATGTGCTGCTGAGGGAGCAGGCGCCGGCGGTCGGGCTGCTATGGGCCATTCCCGTTGCGGCGGCGGTATTCGTTGTGCTGGCTCAATTTTGTGCACCGCTTGCTCCTTGGAAGCGGTGGCTGTATGCCGCGTCCGTTGGTCTCGTGGCGGGAGCGGTCGTCTCGGCGTGGTGGGCTGCGGGCGCGCTCAACGCCTCGAAGGCGCTCGACGGTCGAGCGGCAAGCGGCCTCGAGTTTGTCGTGCAGGGCGATCCATCCATAAACGACGACGTGTATTCCTATACCTGCGAGGCACGTGCGGACGGTAAGAACTTGGCAACGGTTCGCCTATCGTGTGACCGCGAGCTCAAGGTCGGGGCGCACGCGCGTGTTATCGGTCGCGTTTCACGTTTTGAGAACGATGCATATGGACGATCGCGCGTGCTCCGAGGCGAGGTGCGCAAGGTTCAAGCCGTTCGGATTGTGTCGGTCGATGAGGGCTCTCCGGGGCCGCTGCTTCGACTGCGAAATGGGCTGCTTGCGTCCATCGCGCCTGCGACCGACCCGGCGCGTGCGCTCATAGCCGGTGTCGTCTGTGGTCGTTCGGCCGAGCTGCGCGCCCAACCGGCGGGCGACTGGTTTTCGGTGACGGGAACGGCGCATCTTATCGCCGTCTCGGGCAGCCATTTGGCTATCGTGGGGTTTGTAATCGAGGGTGTATTGCAAAAGACTCGGTGTTCGCGTGGTCTTCAGCGGGCGATATTGGCGATAGCGCTTGTGGGCTACGCTGCCTTTACGGGCGCGTCTCCCTCGGCCGTGCGCGCGTGCTGCATGGTGTTCGCGACGCTTGTCGTAAACGGCGCGGGGCGTCGCCGGCACGGCGCATCGGCTCTCTTCGTAACCATGTCCATCTTTGTGCTACTGCGGCCGACGGTGCTGTTCGAGATGGGCTTTCAGCTTTCATGTGCCAGCGTTTTAGCCATTCTGTGCTTTTGCCCCTATGCGACCTACGCTTTGGGTGAGCTGGGTGTGTCATCGGGCGTCGCCAGCATGCTTTCCGTCACGCTGTGCTCGCAACTGGCGACTCTTCCCATTACCATTCCCGCCTTCGGTACGTTCTCGCTCATTGCCCCGCTGGCAAATGCGGTCATCGGCCCGGTGGTGAGCGTACTGCTTGCTGTGTCGATCGTGCTTGTTCCCTTTTCGCTCGTGGCGCCGTTGCGGACTTGGGCGCTCGTTGTGCCCATGATTGCCGCCCGTTGCGCACTGTTCTTTGAGCAGTTGTTTGCCGCCGTGCCGGGTGCATCCGTGAGCGTGCCGCCCGATAGTATGTGGATTTACCTAGTGCCGTGTGTGCTGGCGGTTCTGCTGGTCTGGTGGCCGCGTCCCCGCGCACGTCCCATGGCGGTGGGGCTTGCATGCCTGGTGCTCTTGGCTGCGATTCCGTACGTCTACTGGGACCGATTCGCGCCGCCTTCGGTGACGGTGCTCGATGTGGGCCAGGCGGATGCGATTCTTATCCGCCAGGGCGACGCAGTAGCACTCGTCGACTGCGGGCTCGACGATCGCGTGGTAGCGGCGTTGGTTCGCAATAACGTGCACCATATCGATGCCGTCTTTGTGACGCATTGGGATGAGGACCACTGGGGTGGTCTGCCTGCCGTGCTCGAGCAGTTTTCGGTCGGAACGATTGCCGTGGCGGCGGATGCGCTGGAGGATGCTCCTGCCGAGGTATTGAACCGACCTGGCGTGGAGTATCGGCAGGTGCGCCGTGGGGATACGGTCGATATCGGCTCATTTTACGCCCGCGTGATGTGGCCATTCGCGTCCGTGGATGGTGAGGGAAATGAGGACTCGCTTGTCCTGTTGCTCTCTTATGTTCAGGAAGACAAGGGCCTGCGCATGCTCCTCACCGGTGATGCCGAGCTCGACCAAGAACGGGAATTCGTGCAGGAGGTGGGGGATATCGATGTGCTTAAACTTGGGCATCACGGCTCTAAGGTTTCAGTCGATGGTGAGTTGCTGGACGTCCTGAAGCCTGAGCTTTCCCTCGCGAGCGCGGGCGAGGGGAATCGATACGGCCATCCGTCCGATGCCTGCATCGATGCCGTTAAGGAAGCGGGCGGTGTGTTCGCGTGCACTATCGAACACGGCGATATCACCATCACGCCGACCGCGAAGGGCTTTGCGATGCGATGCCAGCGACCGTGATGACGTCGTTGGCGTGTGGTGGGCCCCTGGGCTAGAATGGCACGGAACGAATACGAAGGCCTGCGGGCGATAATCGAATCG
>CABRZY010000036.1 GCA_902475475.1 uncultured Collinsella sp. | reverse complement strand
GAGCGCAAAATGGATTCTAAAAAACACCTTGCCAAATAGGAGCGTCAGGACGCAAAGAGGCTCGCCGCACGAAGTGCGCAGCGAGCCTCTTTGCATGTCCGAGGACGTTTTGGGAGGTAGCCCAAACAGCCCCGGCGATCCTGCGGGAGTTGAGTCCCTTTAGAACTTGTTGTGGAAGGTACGCGCAATGACCTCGTCCTGCTGCTCCTTGGTGAGCGTGTGGAAGTTCACGGCATAGCCGGAAACGCGGATGGTCAGCTGCGGGTACTTCTCGGGGTGAGCCTGAGCGTCGAGCAGCGTCTCACGGTTGAAGACGTTGATGTTCAGGTGGTGGCCACCCTTCTCGGCGTAAGCGTCGAGCATGTGGACCAGGTTATCGGCCTGGGTCTCGGAAACTTCAGAAACCTTCATAATGTGTCTCCTTCGATTAATAGGCGCCGGCCGAAACCGGCGCGCTAATCAGTAATCGTTATTGTTAGTATAGCACTAACAATAGTTACTCGCCCAGCTGATCAAGGTCGATATCGCCAAAGAACACCTGATCCTCCTTGCCGAGCGCACTCGGGATAATGGAGAAGGTGTTGGAGATGCCGTCCTGAGCATCACGGAACGGGAGCTTAGAAACCGAAGACAGCGAAGCGATGGCGCCGTGGCTATCGCGCTTGTGCATGGGGTTAGCACCCGGGGCGAACGGCTGGCCAGCCTTGCGGCCGTCGGGCGTGGAGCCGGTCTTCTTACCGTACACGACGTTGGAGGTAATGGTCAGAACCGAGGTCGTGGGCACGGAGTTGCGGTAGGTGTCGTTCATGCGGATGTACTCCATGAACTGGTGCACAACGTCGTGAGCGATCTGGTCGACGCGGTCGTCGTCGTTACCGTACTTGGGGAACTCGCCCTCGGTCTCGAAGTCGACGATGATGCCGTTCTCGTCACGGACGGGGTGGACCTTGGCGTACTTGATGGCGGACAG
The DNA here is from genome assembly GCA_902475475.1 of uncultured Collinsella sp. Taxonomy (GTDB): domain Bacteria; phylum Actinomycetota; class Coriobacteriia; order Coriobacteriales; family Coriobacteriaceae; genus Collinsella. The sequence goes on along the minus strand of CABRZY010000036.1, from coordinate 11,941 downwards.
GGAGTCAGCCACGACGGAAAGGCCAGCGATGCCCGTAGCGAACCAGCGGTGCACGTGCTTGTCGTGCAGAGCCATCTGGATGCGCTCGTAGCAGTACTTGTCGTGCATGTAGTGAATGATGTTCAGCGAGTTGACGTACACGCCAGCGAGCCACTTCATCATGTCGTTGTACTTGGCCACAACGTCGTCGTAATCGAGCGTATCGCCCTCGACGGCGCGATACTTGGGGCCGACCTGCTTCTTGGAGACCTCGTCAACACCGCCGTTGAGTGCATACAGCAGGCACTTGGCCAGGTTGGCGCGGGCACCGAAGAACTGCATCTCCTTGCCAATGCGCATGGAGGACACGCAGCAGGCAATGCCGTAGTCGTCGCCGTGATAGACGCGCATGAGGTCGTCGTTCTCGTACTGGATCGAGGAGCTGGCGACAGAAGTCTTGGCGCAGAACTTCTTGAAGTTCTCGGGCAGACGGGTCGACCACAGAACGGTCATGTTGGGCTCGGGGCTGGTGCCCATGTTCTCGAGCGTGTGCAGGTAGCGGTAGCTCATCTTGGTAACGAGCGTACGGCCGTCGACACCCATGCCGCCGATGGACTCGGTGACCCACTGCGGATCGCCGGTGAACAGGGCCTGGTACTCGGGGGTACGGGCAAACTTGACCATGCGGAGCTTCATGATGAAGTGATCCACGAACTCCTGGATCTGCTCCTCGGTGAAGGTACCGTTGGCAAGGTCGCGCTCAGCGTAGATGTCGATGAACGTAGAGGTACGGCCGATGGACATAGCGGCGCCGTTCTGCTCCTTGACGGCAGCAAGGTAGGCGAAGTACATCCACTGGATGGCCTCCTGCGTGTTGGTAGCAGGGTTGGAAATATCGAAACCATAGGTCTCGGCCATCATCTTGAGCTCGCCGAGGGCGCGGATCTGCTCCTGCAGCTCCTCGCGGTCGCGGATGTTGTCGGCGGTCATGACCGTCGGGGTGGAAGCCTTCTGGGCCTCCTTGTCCTTGATCAGGTAGTCGACGCCGTACAGGGCAACACGACGGTAGTCGCCGATGATGCGGCCGCGGCCATAGCCATCGGGCAGACCGGTGATGATGTGAGCCGAGCGGCAAGCACGCATCTCGGGAGTGTAAACATCGAAGACGCCAGCGTTGTGGGTCTTACGCTCGAAGGTGTAGCGCTCGACAACGTTCTCGTCGACCTTATAGCCGTGCTGGCTGGCAGCCTGACAAGCGATGCGGATACCACCGTTGACGTGCAGCGCGCGCTTGAGCGGCTTGTCAGTCTGGAGGCCGACGATAGTCTCCTTGTCGCGATGGGCGTTATCGATGTAGCCAGCGGGGTGGCTCACGATACCCGTGACGATCTTGGTGTCCATATCGAGGACACCACCCTGCTCGCGCTCCTTAAGCAGCAGGTCGAGAACCTCGCCCCACAGCTCCTTGGTACGCTCGGTCGGACCGACGAGGAACGACTCGTCGCCCTCGTAGGGGGTGTAGTTCTTCTGGATGAAGTCTCGGACGTCAACCTCTCCCGTCCAGATGCCTTCCTTGAAGCCTTCCCATGCCTCCTGCATTGTGTAACCACGCTCCTAGTTACGTGTAATGCGGCGCTCTCTCACACCGCTGCTTATTGAATTCTTGAATTTTCGGCTTGCACTACCGGCTTCTTCCGTTCTTCACCACACGTTGGTGCAGGGAAAACGTTTGTCCACCTTGGAACTACAACCCAAAACCCAAGATTTCACCCGTTTGAGAAGGATAACATAGCGACCCTCTCCATCTGGGCTGTTATATGTTTCTTTTTTTATATCATAAAGGCTTTTTTTACAAACCCGCAGGAAATGCGAGCGCGAACAACTACCGTTCACCGATTTGTATGTTATTTTTCCTTGCCTTTGTACGACGTTCGCTCTAGCTGTTATGCCAGCTTTAGCAGGGTAAAGTGTCCCAGAGACCCTACAGAAACTGCAGGGCGGCCACGGGATCCCCCGTGGCCGCCCTGTGGCGTAGCTAGTTTTTAGCTTTGATTGCCGCTTGGCATTAGGCGGCTGCGGCGGCCTTGTCGGTCGTTGCCTTGCTATCGCCGTTGCCCTGGCCCTCAAAATGCTTGTAGCACCAGCTGGTGACCAGCGGGGTCAAAATAGCCGTCACGATTGCGCAGGCAGCAACCTGTGCCGTAGCCGTCGCGAGCACGGTGCCGCCGTACATGGCCCCGTTGACGCTTGCCATGGCAGCAGGCGTGGCCACATTGGCTCCGGCGCAGCTCGAAATGGCCGCACCTGCGACACCCGTACCACCCGTGAGCTTATCGACCGCGATGACGGGAATTGCAAAGACCACCGAGCAGATCACGCCGAGCAGAATACCGGGGAGACCGCCATTAATGAGCTGGCCAAAGGTCATGGTCGAGCCCATGGCAAAGAAGACGAGCACGATGATGGCGGAAAGTGCCGGTGCCATCATCTTCTTAAAGCTGGGGAACAGGTTACCCAGAATAATGCCGATGACGATCGGCAGAATGGCACCCACGAGCGACCAGCCGATCGGAGCCTGACCGGCAGCGCCGAGCACGATCATCGTGACCGGAGGGCCGACAACGAGCGTGGTGATGGCGACGGCGCCACGCTCGGCCTCGTTGCCCATGGTTCCCATCAGACCAGCGTACATAGCGTTGTTGGCGCCGGTGCAAGCCGCCAGCATCACCATGGCAGAGATGCCAAACAGGTTGTCGTTGAACACATAAAGGATGAGCAGCGACACGGCAACGACCACGATCTGCTTGACGGCGATGATGATGGCGCCGCGTGCAGCGGCGGCAGGAGCACTCTTAAACGAAATCGTCGTACCGACGATGAGCAAAAAAGCGCCCACGAGCGGGCCTGCGCCCTGCTGGGTCATACCAAGCGTAAAGCTGCCGAGCGTTTTGAACAGGTCGGGGAATAGCGTGTTGAGCAGGCAGCCCAGCAAAAGCGGCACCAAAATATTGGCACCCGGGATGGAGGACATCTTAAAGAACGGCTCCTTTGCCGCCGGCGCCTCCACCGCAGTCGATTCACTCATATATATCTCCTTTGGATGCATGCGAATCGTAGCCGCACGCGCCTATGTCAGAAAGAAGGCGACGGTCCCGAGTCGCAGGAGCCGTCGCCGAATAATCATCGCGGGGTATTACCCGTCCAGGACGATGCCGCCGTCGCAGTCACCGATCTCGCCGTTCACGAAGCTGGCGAGGTCGGAAGCGAAGAACAGCACCATCTGCGCAGGCTCGCTGGCCTGGGCAGCGCGGCCCAGAGGAATACCGTTGATGATGCGCTGAGAGTTCTCGTCAGAGAGAATCGAGGTCATATCGGTCAACGTGAGCGACGGGCACACGGCGTTGCAGCGAACGCCAAACTTGCCGCCCTCCTTGGCGACCGCCTTGGTAAGGCCGTTGACACCGGCCTTGGAGCTCGCGTAGGCAGCGGTGCCAAGCAGGCCGCCGCCGATCTTGCCAGCAACGGAGCTCACGTTGACGATAGTGCCGGCATGCGCCGCCTTAAAGTGCGGGTACACGGCGTTCATCATAGTGAAGGTACCGTTGAGGTTGATATCGATAGTGCGGCGCCACTCGGTGTCATCGATCTCGTCGAACTTCTTGGTGCTGATGACGCCAGCGCAGTTAATCAAGATGTTGGTTTGCGGCAGGTCCGTAAAAATCTGCTCGACGGTCTCGCGCGCCTTGGGCGCATCGGCGACATCGAGCTGATAGAACTTGTTGCCCTCGCCAAGCTCGGCCACTGCGGCCTCGCCCTTAGCAGCGTTCCTTGCGATGAGCGCGACGTGTCCGCCGCCCGCGACGATGCCCTTGGCGATCTCGAGGCCAATGCCCTGAGTGCCACCCGTGACAATCGCGGTCTTACCCGTGAAGTCAAATGCCATGACTCCATCCCCCTTTATGTAAGGTGTCTCCTTGCGGGAAGTTGGAGCATCGCACGTGGCGATTATATGAGTCCCAGTCGTCATGGTGGTGACAACCCCTCGCCTAACCGCGGGCATAATAGTTCTTTGAAACGCTTCAGCAATTGAATGATTTTAAGTCTTAATGAGCTCTTAATATTGCCTAGCGGCCAAGTAGTTTTTTGGGACATGCCTAGAAATCCACCGAATGGGATGGTTGAGCGGGTGTATCATCTTCCACCGAAAATAGTTTCTAGTGTTAGGGGTTTTCGGTGGAAGATACCGATTTCCATGAGCTTGGGCGTCAGCTCTTTACCGAGTTTGGCAGCATGCACCAGCGCGTTTCGCGCTTTGCCGACCAGGCTCTGGGTGGCGAGATGGCCGTCATGCGCGCCCTCATGCGCGCCGGCGGCTCGCTCACGCCGAGCGAACTCGCTGATCGCGCCTGGGTCTCGAGCGCCCGCATCGCCAATATCCTGCGCGCCCTCGAGGCCAAGGGCTGGGTTGAGCGTGAGCACTCAAAGACCGACCGTCGTCGCGTACACGTCACGGTGACCGACAAAGGATTCCAGGTTATCGAAATCAAACGTCGGGAATTCGAGGACCGCACCGCGGCCTTCCTCGAGCAGCTTGGCGAAACAGATACCCAAGAGATGGTGCGCCTTCTTAGACGTGCCAACGAAATTATCGACCGCAATCAAGAAAGGAGAGATGCCGAGTGAGGATTCTCAAGCTCTTTAAAAAACATATCCTGGCACTGTTCGCAGCTATCGTACTTATCGTAATCAGCTGCAACGCCGATCTGGCGCTGCCTACCTATATGAGCGACATCGTCGACGTGGGTGTGCAGCAAGGCGGCATCGCGTCGCCCGTACCCGACACCATCCGCGCCGAATCGCTCGACGACCTCGAACTCTTTATGAGCGCCAAGGACGCCAAGGCTGTGGAGGCCGTGTTTAGCAAGGCTGACAAAAACGACATTCGAACGTACGAGGGCACCGAGGAAGAGCGTGCCGATGGAGGCAAGATTGCCGACATTATGAGCCTGCCCGAGACTGTTGTCCTTTCGCTCAACCAGGGCATCGACGCCAACTCCATGGGCGACATGATGGGCTCGTCCAGCGAGAAAGACGACAACGCTGCCCAGGCCATGCCCACCCCCGAGCAAATGGCAGCGATGACGCCCGAGCAGCTCGCCGAGATGCAGCAGAAGGCCGCGGCGGCGCAGAACATGCAAAAGCAGATTGATGCCGACGGCGGTAAGATCACTATGAAGAGCCTGCGCCTGGGTGTCGAGGGCGGTCTGGTAGACCAAAGCAAGCTCGTCGAGGGCGCCAACCAAATGGCGGACAAAATGGGCTCCATGTCGGGCTCCATCGTCACCCAGCGCGCCGTGAGCTATGTACAGGACGAGTACAAGGCGCAGGGCATCGACCCCGCCGACGTGCAGAACGCCTACCTGAGCCGCATGGCGACCACGATGTTTGGACTGTGCCTCGTGTCGCTCGTCGCCACCATCCTGACCGGTGCCGTGGCTTCGCGCACCGCCTGCTCCATCGCCCGCGACCTGCGCCGCGAGACCTTCAACAAGGTTATGCACTTCTCGCCGGCCGAGGTGGGCAAGTTTAGCCAGGCCTCGCTCATCACCCGCTGCACCAACGACATTCAGCAGATCCAGATGGCCGCAACTCTGTTTATCCGCATGTGTCTGATGGCCCCCGTCATGGGCATCGTCGCCGTCATGCGCGTCCTGGCCAACCATACCGGCCTGGAGTGGACCATCGCCGTTGCCATCATCGCGGTCTCGGCCGTCGTCGGCGTGCTTATGGGCCTCACCATGCCCAAGTTCAAAAAGATGCAAAGCTTTGTTGACCGCGTGAACCTTACCGCCCGCGAGCTGCTCGACGGCCTTATGCCCATCCGCTCGTTCAACCGCGAGGAACATGAACTCGAGCGTTTTGACAAGGCATCGCTCGACCTGATGACCACGCAGCTCTACACCAACCGCGCCATGAGCTTTATGATGCCGCTCATGATGCTCGTCATGAACTGCATCACCGTGCTCATCGTCTGGTTTGGTGCGCAGGGCGTGTCCGACGGCGTGATGCAGGTCGGCAACATGATGGCGTTTATCTCCTACACCATGCAGATCGTCATGGCGTTTATGATCCTCACCATGGTTTCGGTCATCCTGCCCCGTGCCGAGGTCGCAGCCGAGCGCGTGGAAGAGGTCATCACTTGTCCCACGAGCATCAACGACCCTGCCTCGCCCAAACTGCCCGCGGCCAGCTCGCCGCGCGGTGAGCTCACCTTCCGCGACGTGAGCTTCCAGTATCCCGATGCCCGCGCCGATGTCATCAGCGGCGTGAACTTCACCACGCATGCCGGTCAGATGCTCGGCATCATTGGCTCCACGGGCTCGGGCAAGTCCACGCTCGTGCAGTTGATTCCGCGCCTGTACGACGTCACGGGCGGCAGCATTTCGCTTGACGGCGTCGACGTGCGTGACATGACCCTCTCTGAGCTGCGCCGCCGTATCGGTTATATTCCGCAGCAGGGTCGCCTGTTCTCGGGCACCGTCGAGAGCAACCTTAAGTTTGCCGGCGACATGGTAAGCGATGATGACATGCGCCAAGCCGCGCGCATCTCACAGGCCAAGGACTTTATCGCCGAGCGCGAGGGCGGCTACGACTCCCCCATCAGCCAGGGTGGCTCCAATGTCTCGGGTGGTCAGCGCCAGCGCCTGGCCATCGCCCGCGCATTGGCCAAAAAGCCCGAGGTTGTGGTGTTCGATGACTCGTTTAGTGCCCTCGACTACAAGACCGACGCGCGCCTGCGCGAAGAGCTTGCCAAAAACGTTACCGACGCCGCGCTCGTGGTCGTGGCCCAGCGCATCGCAACCATCATGCACGCCGACCAGATCATCGTGCTCGACGACGGCCACGTGGTGGGCACCGGTACGCACGAGGAGCTGCTGCGCAGCTGCCCGGCGTACCTGGAGATCGCACAGTCGCAGCTTTCCGCCGAGGAGCTGGGGCTTACCCAAGAAGAAATTGCAGCCGTCATGGAAGGAGGCGAGCGCTAATGGCAGACGAGACCAAGACTCAGATTCCCAAGCCCACCCGCCAGCGTGGTCCCATGGGCCGCATGGGTGGCATGCGTCGTGGCGAAAAGGCCAAGGACTTTAAGGGCACCATGAGGCAGCTGCTCGGCTATATCGGCCAGCACAAGATTGCCGTGTTTGCCGCCGTCGCCTTTGCCGTGTGCTCGGTCATCTTTAACATTGTGGGACCCAAGGTGCTCGGCCAGGTTACGACCAAGCTGTTCGAAGGCCTGGTCGCCAAGGTCAACGGCACCGGCGACGTTGACTTTGACTGGATCGCCAAGACGCTCGGCTTTTTGCTCTGCCTGTATCTGGCGAGCTCTGTCTGCAGCCTGGTCCAGGGCTGGCTCATGACCGGCGTCACGCAAAAGATCTGCTACCGCATGCGCAAGGAAATCGCCGCCAAGATTGCCGTCGTGCCGATGAGTTACTTCAACGGCCACAGCAAGGGAGACGTACTCAGCCGCATCACCAACGACGTCGATACGCTGGGTCAGTCGCTCAACCAGAGCGTGACGCAGCTCATCACGTCGGTCACGCAGATTATCGGCGTGCTCGTCATGATGCTTTCGATCAGCCTGCCGCTCACCGGCGTCACCGTGCTCACGCTGCCGGCCGCCGCGATAATCCTGACCGTAATGATTCACTTCTCGCAGCCGTACTTCCGCGAGCAGCAGCAGGTCCTGGGCGCCGTCAACGGCATTATCGAGGAGGACTTTGCCGGCCAGAACGTCATTCAGGTGTTCGACCGCGCCGAAGCCTCGATCGAGGAGTTCGACCGTCAAAACGACCGACTCTTTATTAGCGGCTGGCGTTCGCAGTTCCTGTCGGGCCTGATGATGCCGCTTATGAGTCTGGTGGGCAACATGGGCTACGTGGGCGTTGTCGTAGTGGGTGCGCAGCTCGCGCTGACCGGCAATGCCACGCCCGGCGACATCCAGAGCTTTATCCAATACGTGCGAAACTTTACACAACCCGTACAGCAGCTGGGCAACGTGAGCAATACGATGCAGTCGATGGCCGCCGCCACCGAGCGCGTCTTTGAGTTCCTGGCCGCGCCCGAGGAGGAGCAGAAAGCCGACGCGCAGATTCCCGAGAAGCGCCCCGGCCACGTGGAGTTCGACCATGTCAAGTTTGGCTACACGCCCGACAAGACCATCATCCACGACTTTAGCTGCGAAGCACAGCCCGGTCAGACCATCGCCATCGTCGGCCCCACCGGTGCCGGCAAGACCACGCTCATCAAGCTGCTGCAGCGCTTCTACGATGTGGACGGCGGCTCGCTGCGCGTCGAGGGCATCGACGTGCGCGACTGGGACCGCGCGGCACTGCGCGGCGAGTTTGCCATGGTGCTGCAGGATACCTGGCTGTTTAACGGCACCATCCGCGAGAACATCCGCTACGGACGCCCCGATGCGAGCGATGCCGAGGTCGAGGCCGCCGCTCGTGCTGCACGCTGCGATCACTTTATCCATACGCTCGCCGGCGGCTACGACTTTATGATCAACGAGGAAGGCACCAACCTGTCGCAGGGCCAGCGCCAGCTCGTGACCATTGCCCGTGCCATTTTGGCCGACCGCCCGGCGCTGATTCTGGACGAGGCAACCTCCAACGTTGACACTCGTACCGAGGAGCTTATTCAGCGTGCCATGGATGCGCTGATGCAGGGCCGTACCAGCTTTGTCATTGCGCACCGCCTGTCCACGATCCGCAACGCCGACGTGATCTTGGTAATTCGCGACGGCGATATCGTCGAGAAGGGCACGCACGACGAGTTGCTCGCCCAGGGCGGCTTCTACGCCGATCTGTACAACTCGCAGTTCGACGAGGCGGCGTAAATTCTGCCGCAGGGAACGAATAACGCCCGAGAACGGGGGCGCAGGACAACCTGCGCCCCCGTTTTTGTTCTGCGGCCCTCGAACCGCCTCCCCTGGAACTCAATCGACGGCCTCTTCCAGGCCACGTGCATCATTCCATTCCAGGGCCAGCTTACGTTTGCCCAGATAAAACCTGCCAAAATAAACCTGTCCCTTTTTGGTAGGTTTTGGGGTGACGAAGGCTTGCACTTTAGCGTGCGACAGCGGATAATGCCGTGCATTCGACAATTCACGCTTTGACTTATTTGATTGAGGAGGCCCCGCATGGCCATGGATTTCAAACGCAGGCTGCCGATCCCCATGGAGATCCGCGAGGAAATGCCGCTTTCTGCCGAGCTTACCGCCAAAAAGCAGGCATTTGACGCCGAGGTCGCCAAGGTCTTTACCGGCGAGGACGCACGCAAGGTGCTCATCATCGGCCCGTGCTCTGCCGACCGCGAGGACTCGGTCCTCGAGTACATGAACCGGCTGGCCAAGACCGCCGAGGAGGTCAAGGACAAACTCATCATCATTCCGCGCGTCTACACCAATAAGCCGCGCACCAAGGGCACCGGTTACAAGGGTCTTCTGCACAACCCCAACCCCGAGGCTCCCGACGACCTGCTCGAGGGCGTCAAGGCAATCCGCCATATGCACCTGCGCGTTATTGAGGAAACGGGCTTCTTCACCGCCGACGAGATGCTCTATCCGTCCAACTACCAGTACCTCGTTGACCTACTGAGCTATGTTGCCGTGGGCGCGCGCTCGGTCGAAAACCAGGAGCATCGCCTGGTGTCGAGCGGTATTTCGGTGCCCGTCGGCATGAAGAACCCCACCGCCGGTTCCACCACCGTCATGCTCAACTCCATCTACGCCGCCCAGGCACATCAGAGCTTCATCTTCCGTAACTGGGAAGTTGAGTGCGACGGCAACCCGCTCGCACACGCCGTCATGCGTGGCTACATCGGTCTCGACGGTCGCACCTACCCCAATTACCACTACGAGCACCTGGAGCGCCTGGCCGAGCGCTATACCGAGCATGCCGGCTACGCCAATCCGGCGGCGGTCATCGACTGCAACCACGACAACTCGGGCAAGCGCCCGCTGGAGCAATACCGCATTTGCAAGGAGGTACTCGACAGCTGCCGCCGCAACGAGTCCATCTCCAAGCTAGTCAAGGGCTTTATGATCGAGTCCTACCTGGAGGACGGCAACCAGCCGGTCGACGGCGGCGTCTTTGGTAAATCGATCACCGACCCGTGCCTGGGCTGGGAAAAGACCGACTACCTCATCCACGAGATCGCGGAGCGGGTGTAGGTTACGGCGTTTTACCAAACGCCGTAACGGCTCGACGCTGCGCGGGCCGCACCTGGACAATCTGACGTTCAACTTCAAGGGCGCGACCAGAAGGTCGGCGCCCTTTCGTTTGATGTGGCAGTTAGGGGCGCTCCTTTTCTGCCGGCAGTCAGGGACATTCCTTGGGGTAGTCATTGGGGACGTTCTTGTTTGACTAGTCGTTTAAGAACGTCCCCAACGACTACCCGGGGGAGTTGCCTTCCCTCGTGGCCGTCTTCTAGCAGAAAAACCAAGTGAGTAGGCTTTTTGCAGGAGGCCAAGCACGCCCCAAAACGCCACAGCTCTGACCTGCAGTTTTATAGATCATTTGTCACGATGTGCTCGGCAGGTTCAAAAAAGTCTACTCACTTGTATCTGAGACGCACCAGATTGGCAAAAACCGCCGCGAAAGGGCCCCTGGTCCCTTCGCGGCGGTCATACACCTCTAATTTTGCGACGGTTTTGCCCGCTTGTTACTCGCTGTAGCGGGTGGCGATGGCAGCTTGTACCATGCCGGTGCTCATGAGGTAGGTCACCAGGAAGTAGCCACCGTATGCTGCCAGGAAGATTGCACAGGTGAGGCCCACGGTGCCGCCGATGCTCATATCTCCGAATATGCTCACTAGCTCGATAATCACCTTGAGCGCCACAAAGGAGTGAGCCAGGCCCGCTGCCAGCGGGAACAGGAAGAACACCGCTTGCTGCGCCATCACCGAATGGCGAATCTGGCGGTCGTCACAGCCGATCTGTGCCAGCACACGATAGCTGCGGCTGCCGTCGGCCACGTTGGAGAGTTGCTGGATCGACAGAATCGCCGCGCATGCAACGACCAATACAAAGCCGATGTAGATGGCTAGATAGCTAATAAGACCGTTCATTTGCGCTGCTTGCGCGTACATCACGGAGCGTGTGATGAAGGTTTCCCACAACCCCGGCTCCTTGCCGTCAACGAGCAGATTGTCGAGCAGAGTGTATTTAATGCTCTCGTCTGCCTCGGTCGTATCCATCCCCTGTTTGTAGTTAACGAGCAGGCTACTGGAATACGGCTGCAGATTAAGTTGGGACAACAGCTCGTCGGAAACGACGACGGTACCCGGATTGCTGCCCATCGCCGAGTTGGCGATGGCCGCCGTATCTTCGTCCGACTTATCGGTTGCGGGCTTGAGCTCATGCCCGCCCAAGGTAAGGGCATGGCCGCCAGCCATATACTTGGTGTACATGTCGACCAGCTCGCCGCCCATATCACACGTGAGCAGATACTGGTCGTGACCGATGTGCACCGGCTCCTCGCCCATCATCTGACGCAGTTTGTTGTACTGACTCGCCGGCGTCACATACAGACCCATCGCATCGGCATTGCTACCCCCGAACGCCTTGGGAAGCTTTTCGCCCATGATCTTGCACATCTCACTTGGGGTCACCGAAGGATTCGAGCCGCCAACTGGGTAACTCAGATACGAATCGATCTGCACATGCTCACCGGCAACATCGGCGATATCGACCTTCTTGCCGGTCTCGTCGTTGTTGTCCGCCGACTTGCCCTTGCCGTGCCATGCAGGGTACAAATCGACCGTTGTATCGGCCAACACCATGCGATCGGCCTCAGACGGATTGACATACCCTTTGTACCCTTTGTAGTAGTCGAGCGTATCGGGCGTGTAATAGACATACGTCTGAGACACGTCAACAGGGTTATAGCGCTCCAGG
>CABRZY010000035.1 GCA_902475475.1 uncultured Collinsella sp. | reverse complement strand
ATGCTCCGCGCTTCCTGTCCGAGTTCAAGCATCCACGGTCAGTGCCACAAGCGCGCTCTTGTCCGGATCGGACAGGCGACGCTCATCGCAGATGGTGCGACCGCGGTACTCGCCCAGCAGATCAACACGCAGGTTGCAGCCGAGCGCACCTACGAGCGTGGGGTCGATCGCCACGGCAACGGCCAGCGGATCGTGCAGCGCACAACCACCCAGGTAGGGTGCGTTCATCTCGTACGAGCCAATGTAGTGCTCGACCATGCTCGCAAACGCGCAGCCGGCCATAGTGCCCGAGCCCGTCCAGCCGGCAATATCGCGGCGCGTGAGCACCACGCGATGCGTCACATCCAAACCCACCATGGTGAGCTTGCGGCCCGAGCGCAGCACGGCATCGGCAGCCTCGGGGTCGCTCGCCATGTTGGCCTCGGCGCCCGTGCTCACGTTACCGGGCACGGTCAGGGCGCCGCCCATCACCACCACGCGGCCGATAGACATCACCGCGGCCGCATCGCGCTCCAGGGCGAGCGCCAGATTGGAGAGCGGGCCGGTCGCCACATAGACCAGGTCGGGGCCATAGGTGCGCGCAGCATCGATCAGATAATCGACCGCAGCGTTGCCGTCGGCCGACGTTGCCCCCACCGGCTCATAGGGCGACGCGGGCACGCTCGCGCCACCGATGCCGTTCTTGCCGTGGATGAGCGTGGTTGACGCTGGCGGCGTATAGGGCTCGGTCGCCTTAATGGGGCGGTCGGCACCCAGGTACACCGGCACCTCGGGGCGACCCAGTAGGTCAAGCACCGCCAAGCAGTTGTGCGCCGACTGCTCGACGCGCACGTTGCCAAAGCACGTGGTAATGCCCACGAGCTCCACCTCGGGGCTCGCGATGGCGTAGGCGAGCGCCATGGCGTCGTCCACACCCATATCCAGGTCAAGGATCAGCTTCTTGGTTGCCATTGTTCTACTCCGCTTCTCCGTCTTTATCGTTTAACCAAACCAATGTTCAACTTCGGCACGCGTGGGAATCGATTGCTGAGCACCCAAGCGCGACACCGTCACCGCCGAGGCGCGAGCGCCCGCGGCCATGCACTCAAAGAGCGGCAGGCCCTCCAGACGGGCAGCTGCAAGTGCGCCGATAAACGTATCGCCGGCCGCCGTGGTGTCGACCACCGAGCTCGAAAGCGCCGGCATGCGCAGCGGCTCACCGTCATCGCCGAGCGTAACCGATCCGGCGCCGCCCAACGTGATGACCGCAGCTCCGGCACCCTTGGCGCGCAGGGCATTAAGCGCTTCGGCACAACTCGCGTCATCTGCGGGCAGAATGCCCGTCAGTGCCTGGCATTCGGTCTCGTTGGGACAGACGAGGTCGACTGCGGGCCACGCACCCGCCGGCAACTCACAGGCAGGCGCCGGATTAAAGACCGTATAGAACCCCAGCTCGTGAGCGCAGGCAAGCGCCTCGGCCGTCGCCATCAGATCGCATTCGCCCTGGGCGATAAAGACGCTGCCGGCCGCGGGGGCGAGCCCACAGGCATCGCGGTCGAGCTCATCGGCCACCAGATAGCGCAGCGCACAGGCCACATCATCGCCCGTAAGCGCATGGTTGGCGCCCGGAGACAGCACGATGCGGTTATCGCTCTCGCAGCGGATGATGGTCGCCGTGCCCGTCTCCACGTCGTCGCGCCGCGCCACGAACTCAACGCCCACGCCGGCATCCTGAAGTCCCGCCACCAGCGCATCGCCAAACGCATCGCGCCCGACCGCGCCGATCATGCACGTGCGCGCGCCCATGCGCGCAGCTGCCACGGCCTGGTTGGCGCCTTTGCCGCCAGCGTTGGTGATAAACCCGCTGCCGCCGACGGTCTCGCCCGCACGTGGCATGCGCTCGCACGCCACCGAAAGGTCCATGTTCATACTGCCGAACACCGCAACGATGCCGTTATCTGCCATGGAAACCTCCTCGTCTGCGGGCTTTGCACCCACCGTCGACCGTCGATTGTGCGCCTTCGCACCCCCTATAACTTTAGTTCACTTTGATGTGGACGCGCGCTTGAGGTTGCGCCAGCAGCAAGCATTCACAGGAGCAGGCGGCTACAATGAATATGTGCTGACTATTCTCGTCATTGGATGATATTTTATGGAACAACTCCCGCAATCGAGCTCACGCGGCCGACGCCGCACGGCCCAGGCGCAGACTCCGCACGAACGTCCGCAGGGCAAACCCCGCACCAACGAGACACACCGTGGCGCGGACTCACGTCGTACGCCCGCGTCCTCCAGCAAGTCCGCGCACGCCAGCGCCAACGACGGTGTCTGCTCACCGGCTGCCGACCATCAGACGCCCGCTCGCCCCAAGTCCCGTTATATCCCCGCCCTCGATGGCCTACGCACACTCGCCGTTGTCGCGGTGGTGCTCTACCACCTCAACCTCACCTGGGCGCAGGGCGGCTTGCTCGGCGTCACGATTTTCTTTGTGCTTTCGGGCTATCTGATCACGCGCCTGCTGCTCAACGAAGTAGCCAAGACCGGCCGCATCGACCTCAAGAGCTTCTGGATCCGCCGCATTCGCCGCCTATTCCCCGCCGTGGTAACCGTTGTGGTGGTGACTTGCGCGTTGTGCACCATTTTCAACCACGTGATGCTCACCAAGATGCGCCCCGATATCCTGCCGTCGCTGCTGTTCTTTAACAACTGGTGGCAGATTGCGCAGGATGTTTCGTACTTTAATGCTCTGGGCGACCCCTCGCCGCTCACGCACTTCTGGTCGCTCGCCATCGAAGAGCAGTTCTATTTGATTTGGCCACCGCTGCTGTTTGCCATGGTGTCCATGCATGTGAGCAAACCCAACACGCGCCGTGTGGTCCTGGGGCTCGCAGCGGTATCCGCCCTTGCCATGATGGTGCTCTACAACCCTACCGCCGACCCCAGCCGTGTGTACTACGGCACGGATACCCGCGTGTTCTCGCTGCTGTTGGGTGCATGGATGGCATTTATCCCCGATCGCGACCTAGCGCCGGTTCGCCTTGCCCATCGCCTGGGACTCGACCGCCTAGCGAGCGCTGCCAAGCGCGGTAAGCTCGACAAGGACGCCAAGGATGGGCATGGCGAGAAGACCGATTCCGCAGCCGAGACCGCCCCAGCTCAGCCGAGCGCGCTCGCACGCTTTTGGTCCTCATCTGCGTCCATCGACGTGCTGGGCGTTGTGGGCCTGGTCGGCCTTGCGGCCATGGTCGCGCTCACCAACGGCTACACCGCTTTCCAATATCGCGGAGGCACGCTGCTGTGCTCCATCCTCACGCTCATGGTCATCGCCGCCTGCGTACAGCCCCAGGGCTTGGTCGCGCGCGCTCTTGCCGCCGAGCCGCTCGTGTGGGTCGGCAAGCGCTCGTACAGTATCTATCTGTGGCACTATCCGCTGCTGCTGCTTATGAACCCGGTCGCCAACATCAACGATACGCCCTGGTGGCAGTACATCTTGCAGGTACTTGTGGTGGTCGCCGTGGCAGAGTGCTGTTATCGCTTTATCGAGACTCCGTTTAGGAAGGGCGCCTTTGGGCGCACCGTTTCCGAGTTCCGCGACGGAACCGCCACGCCCGCAAGCTGGGTGCGTGCGCATGTTCCCGTGTGCGCCACTTGCGGCGTCGTGCTGATCATTGCCCTAGGAGGCCTCATCTTTGTGCCGGAGACCTCCGCGTTGAGCGGTGAAGGTGCCGAGATCCTCAACAAAGAAGCCAAGAACACCGCACCCAAAGACCAGCAGGCAGCCGACGACACCGACAAGGACAACGACGGCTTCCCCGACGGATCCTACGACCTGCTGATGATCGGCGACTCCGTGTCGCTGCGTGCCGTCGATTCCTTTGACGGCGTGTTCCCCCACAGTCACATCGATGCCGAAAAGGGCCGCCAGTTCGATGCGGGCCGCGCAACATTTGAGGGCTATCTCCAACAAAACCTTGCCGGCAAGGTCGTGGTCTTTGCACTGGGCACCAATGGCCTGGTAACTGATGATCAGATCGATGCCATCATGGCCGATGCCGGCGACAAGCGTATCGTCGCATTTGTGAACACACGCAGTCCGCAGCCGTGGGTGGGTTCCACCAACCAGGCTATCGCAAATGCCGCCACGCGCTACAAGAACGTGCGCGTTATCGACTGGTACGGATACAGCGCCAATCGCAACGACCTGTTCGACGGC
The DNA here is from genome assembly GCA_902475475.1 of uncultured Collinsella sp. GTDB lineage: Bacteria > Actinomycetota > Coriobacteriia > Coriobacteriales > Coriobacteriaceae > Collinsella. Next base: position 9,197 of record CABRZY010000035.1, on the reverse strand, counting down.
GACGGCACGCACCTGTCGACTACCGGCGTGGCCGAGTACCTCAATCTCATCCACGATGCAGTCAAGAAAGACCTGCCCGTGCACCCCGAGGACCACGTTAACGATCCGCAACCGGCAGCCGTCAAGTCCGCCGGCGACGCGCTCGTCAACGCTCTCGCCTACAAGCCGCACAAGCTCGGCGGCGACAAGTAACCTGCAGCGCAAGCTTCCCACATCCGGAGGGGATACCTGCTACGGCAGACACCCCCTCCGGCAGTTAGGGACGTTCCTTATGTGCCGGCACCCAGGGACACTCCTGACACAGCAACGGAACGCCCTCCTTGCGACCGAATTCTGGGCGCCTCGCCACCCCGGGCGTTGTTTCCAAGCCCACGCCCGCAGCAAACAACCCAAAATCACTCTTTTCGAGCCGGCTCCAAGAGGTCGTGGACAAAAAGGGGCAAATATGAGTACTGTTACCATTTTAGTAGCAGGCAAAACTACCCAAAATGACGTCTGAGCGACCCCTACAACCCCCTAAAGCAGCCAACCTGACTGGTTTAGCGCATATTGGAGCCAATTTTAATTAACATACTATCGGTTATGTTCATTATCTTCTTAGAAGTAAATGCCATTCACTTAGCAACACTACTCATATTTGGCATTTTCTGGCCACTGACATATAGCTAACCCCCTATAGCGGGCAAAAGAGGCCGAGGCCCATGGCAGCGGCCCGCTCGAAACCCAAAAGAGGCGTTAAGCGCTGTAGCCCATCGCTTGCAGGACAAACATGACAACCGTCAGCACCGTAATCACGCCAATGGTCGCCCACGTGAGTACATTCCACACGCGGCCGTTACGGTTGCCGCCCATAATATGGCGATCGGCAGCGATAACCACCTGGAACACCAGCACTACGGGCAGCAGCACACCGTTAATGACCTGCGAGGTCATCATAATCTGGAACAGGTCGACGCCGGGCATAAGCACCAGCACGGCAGAGATGCCAATGATGGCCGTAATGATGCCGCGATAGACCGGAGCCTCGTCCCAGCTGCGGTCGGCGCCGCGCTCCCAGCCAAATGCCTCGCAGATAGCGCTCGACGTAACGCCCGGCAGCACGCAAGCGGCCAAAAAGCTCGCCGCGACCAGACCCGAGGCGAACAGCACCGTGGACCACTGACCGGCGATGGGCTCCAGCGCGCGGGCCGCATCGGCAGCGTCGCTAATTTGGACGCCCGCCGGAAACAGCACTGTACCGGTCGTGATGATGATAAAGCCGGCGATGATGTCGGCGGCAATTGAACCGCTCACGGTATCGATGCGCTGCAGCACGATATCGTCCTCACCCGCATTCTTATCGACCACGTTGTTCTGCGCCAAAAAAATCATCCACGGCGCAATGGTGGTGCCGATCGTGGCAACTACCAGCGACACGTAGCTGGGGTCGTTTTGAATATTGGGTACGACCAAGTCGACCGCGACCTCGCCCCAGTTGGGGCCGGCCATAAAGGCGGCAACGATATAGGTCACGAACACGCAGCTCACCAGCAGCAAAATCTTCTCGATGCGCTGGAAACTGCCCGACATGGTAAGCATCCAAACCAGCAGGGCCACCAATGGCACCGAAATACTCGCCGGCACCCCAAACAGGGCCAGGCCGCTCGCGATACCCGCAAACTCCGAAATGGTCACGGCTGTATTGGCGATCAGCAGCGCCGCCATGGCCAGCACGCTCCTGCGCACGCCAAAGCGCTCGCGAATGAGCGACGCCAGGCCCTTGCCTGTGACGCAGCCGCAACGCGCCGCAGTCTCCTGCGTCACGATGAGCAGCACGGTCATGACGGGAAGCATCCAGAGCATCTTGTAGCCATAGCTGGCGCCGGCGCTGGAATACGTGGCGATGCCGCCGGCGTCATTACCCGAAAGCGCCGCCAACAGACCGGGGCCCATGGCGCCAAAGATGGCCGCAATGGTCAGCTTTTGTTTGGTGCTCGCCTTTTGCTTCGTGTTTTGCACGCGACCACCTAACCCATGACTGACATGGTGAGCAGCACCGCGGCGATGCAGTACGCCACACACGAGATCATGACGGCAATGACGTTCATGGCGGTGCCCGACGTGTTGAGATCATGCTCGTCGCGCCAGAACAGCACCATCAGATAAATCACGGCGCTCATGTTGCCAACCAGGCAAATGACGGCAGCGATATTAAAGCAGCCGGTAAAGAGCTGCTCCTCAAACATGGGGGCGTCGGGGAACGCGGCGGTGCGCACCAGCTGCGCGCACAGATAGGTCACGAGCGAAAGGATCAGGCCCATACCCGTGCTCTGGAAGAAGAATCCCAGGTAAGGTTTGGGCTCGTCGTCGTGACCGTCGTACTCGAGGAAGTAGTTCTTGACGAACGACACCATACGCGAGGCAGCCAGCAGCACGAGCGGCATGGCGCACATGGGAAACACCACCAGATGCGCGGAGCCCAGCGCCGTCCCCAGCACCGTCGCCATAATGCACGAGGCGATGCCCCACACGACGACCCAGTACTGACGATGCACGAACCAGCTGAGCACGTTCGTCGAGTCGTCCGACGCGCTATCGCCCGAGCCGACGCCCGCGATCTGCAGGTCCTCCTGGTGTTCCTCGGCGATAACGTCCATGGCGTCGTCAAAGGTCACAATACCCAAAATGTGACGATTCTCGTCGCAAACGGGGATGGCGACCAGGTCGTACTTGGTCATCTCGTCCGTTACGTCTTCCTGGTCGTCGTCGGGCGACACATAAACCAGGTCGCGATAGGCCAGCTGGCCCAGCGTGGCGTCGCGATCGGCCACGATGAGCGTGCGCAGCGAAAGTACGCCGGTGAGCATACCGCTCGGATCCACGGTGTATACGTAGTAGACGCTCTCGAAGTCTTCATCGAGTTTGCGAATCGCGTCAATGGCGTCACCGACCGTCGCCGTGGCGGGCAGGGAGACAAACTCCGAGGTCATGATGCGGCCGGCGGTGTTATCCTCATAGCCCAGCAGGTTACGAATCGCCTTCTCCTCCTTGACGCCCATCAGGCGCAGGAGTTTCTCGGCCTTCTCGTAATCGAGCTCGTCGATTAGGTCGGCGGCGTCGTCCGGATCCATCATGGCCAGCATCGACGACGCGTCCGTGTCGGACAGGCCCTCGAGCATCTCGGTCATAAGCTCGTCATCGTCGAACTCCGAGATGGCCTCGGCGGCCTGGGCGGTGTCGAGCTGCGCAAATACCTGTGCGCGCAGGCGCGGGTCGAGCTGCTCGATAATGTCAGCAATATCGGCAGGGTGCAGCTCACCGAGCGTCTTGTGCGACACCGAAAGCTGAATGTTCTTAGTTGAACGGTCGAGCAGGTCCATGTAGGACCAAGCGATGATGTCCTCGCCAAGCGGCTTGCCCAGATGCTTCATAAAGCCCTCGACGACATGCTCGAGCGCGGGACTAATCGCACGCAGCAGGCCGCGAGCGCCCACCTCGGCACCCAGCAAACGCAGCTGATTTTCGCCCGACATGGAAAACTTGATGTCGTTTACGCGCACGACCTTCATGCCCTGCGTGTCGACAATCTGCTTGTTGAGCACGTCACGCGCAAGCAGCAGCTCGGTCGGCTGCAGATACGAAAAGCGAATATTGGTCGCAGATGTATTGAGGTACACGCCCGTCTCGTCGATACGGTCGACCCATTTGCGCCAGCTGATCATAAACGGTGTCTTGCCGGGACCGCGGAACGCAAGCGACGTCACGTGCGGAAAAACTTCGCCGGTGGCAATGCCAAAATCGTTCACTACGCCGAGCTTTTCGCCATCGACGTCCAAGACCGGCAACTTGAGCATCTCACTCAGATAATTCAATGGTGCTCCCCATCATTATTCCTTCGGGCTGCGGCCGTGATGGCACGCACTCCGTGGACTTCTGGATATGTATACGCATGCGCGGGCGGCACGCCGCTCGGCGCTTACACCCCGTGCATGCGCAGAAAGCACCTGCAAGGGGTCATCGACTGTATGGTCGAGGTTTGGATTTCACCTGCAACCTTTCTCTTGACCCTTGTTATCCGCAGTAACTATAGCATCAGCATCGCGCCGTGGCACCGAATTTATGCGCCGCACATTGCAGGCATACCAAACGCTAACGCATCCGTGACATAGTCATTGGGGACGTTCTTAAACGACTATTCCGTGGTGTCGTCATTTTCGGCGAGCTGGGGGAACACGGCGTTTTTGGGCATAGTGACCTTCGTCAGCGAGGTGAGCTTTTTGCTCAGCGCCGTATCCGTCTTGACCAGATCGCTCAACGTCACGATTTTGTAGCCGTCGGCAATAAGCCCGTCGATAATCTGCGGCAGCGCCTCGAGCGTCTGCTCGGAGCACTCATCGCTATCGGTGAGCAGCACGATATTGCCCGGCGTCACCGAATCCAGCACCGTCGAGACCTGCTCGTCGGCACCGTTGAGCAGCCAATCGCCCGAATCGATATTCCACGAGACCACCGCGGACACCAAATCCATCGAGTCGATCCAGTTTTGCTCGTCAAAAGCGGCGTACGGGGCACGCAGCAGCATCGTCTTCACGCCGGTCGCCGACTTGATGGCGTCGGTACCCTTCGAAATTTGCTTGCGCACCGTCTCGCGGTCCTCGCCCTTGAGCGAATCGTCGCTGTAGCTGTTGGAACCGACCTCGCATCCGGCATCGACAATCGCCTTGGCCGTAGCGGGGTTGCCCTCCACGCTATCGCCCGAAAGAAAGAACGTCGCGGTGACACCCTTCTCTTTGAGCACCTGCAAAATCTGTTTGGTAGCGCCGCTGGGGCCCTCGTCAAACGTCAGAGCCACGACCTTCTCATTGCCCTTGGGTGCCACGCTGGCACAGGCGACGATGCAATCGGTGGCGGGCACGACCTCGCCGCGGTCCTGCGTCTTGCCCGACTGTTCGCCGACCCACACCTCGGAACGACCCTGGACGCCCCAGGTTTGCACGTACTCGATGGCACCCGTGCCCTCGACTTTGAGCTTGGGCTCGATGGTCGTAGCCTGCACCTCGTGCTTCTCGTAGACGTTGCGGCCATCCTTAATCGTGATCTTCTCGCCGCCGGTAAGCTCGCGGCTATCCCACTTGCCCTGCTTTACACGCTTGCCGTCAACCTTCACCGACAGCTTTTCGCCGCCATGGCGCTTGAGCACGCTGTCGTCGACCGCCAGCAAATCGCCGGCGGAATAGGTGTCGGTCAACTCCTGATCGTCGATAAGCGTCTGCAGCGTAGAGCCCACGCGCACCGCGGTCTGCTCTCCGTTGAGCACGACGTCCACACTACGGTTGATATAGCCCACAACGGCGGCGACAAACAGTACGAACGCGCAGCCCACGGCGATGAGCGCGTAGGGCAGGCGAGACGAACGGCGGGGCGAACGCCCGTTGCCGATGCGTGCGCTGCGATCGCTAAACCCACGGCTGTGGTTGAGGTACACCGCGCCGGGCTTACGACGACGGCGGCGCTGGCCGCTGGGCAGCTGCCCCAAATCGCGACGCGCCGTCGAGCGCGCACTCGATCGCCCGTTAACATTAGATCCGTTTTGGCGCATGTGCCCTCCCCCATAAACACAGCGAGCCGGAGTTACATGTCTCCGGCTCGCCTCCCATCGTTTGGTATGTCGCTATTTGTTAGCTTTCGACGAGCCCCCGCTCGCCTTTTGATATTCGTCCTTAAAGGCCTTGAACATGCCGCGCGTCTTGCCGAGTTGCTTGCCCAGCGCGCGACTGCCCTTGTCAACGGCAACCGAGCCCTTGTCGTCGAGCACCTTGGCACCCTTTTTGACCTTGTCGCCCACCACGACACTCGCCTCGGCAGCCTTGGCGGCCGCACCGCCCGAATACCCGAGCGTCTTGACCTCATCCGAGACGATCATCGCGCCGCTATCGTAGCCGCGCAGCATCGTCGGCGGCACCTGCGTGTCGCCCACCAACATGCTCGACGCAGCGCTGGCGGTCACATAGAACGTCTGCACAATGCCCGAACGCGGTTTGAACTCAACGTCCGAGCAATAGCCCACGGCATCGCCCGATTCCGTGCGCACGTCCATACCGACCCAGATAATGCAGTCGTCCAGGTTGATATCGAGGCGCTTGGCAGCGGCGGCATCATAGGTGCCCTTGGCGTCATCGACCGCGATGGCACCCTCGTAGACACCGATAGCATCGAGCGCCACAAACCGGTCGGGACGCTCGATCATGCCCGCGATATCGGACTGGCGAACCATAAAACCCACCACGCGCGTGCCGCCCGGCGAAAAGACCGGAAAATGAATCTTACCGAGCTTTTTGGGGCTACGCGGCGTGCCGTCCTTTTTGGTGCGCTTGTCCTCGGCAGGCTTGCGGTAAACCTTGATGCCGACAAAATCCCCGGTGCGCATTATGCCTCGGTCGAAGGCTCCGCAGCCTCGGTGTCGGCCTCGACGGCGTTCTCGACCACGACATCGGCGGCGGGCGTCACGTTGCCACCCGAGATGGCATCGTTGAGCTGCTCGCGCAGTTGGTCCATGCGCTCGCGGGCCAAGTCGACCTTGGCACGCAGGTCATCGGTCTTAGCGTCGACCATCGGGCCGAAGTCACTGACCGCGGCGCGGGCCTCCTCGGCACCGTGCTCGTAGGTGTCGCGCATGTTATCCCAAGCATCGTTGGCGATATCGGCAGCCATGGCGCGGGTCTCGGCACCCGAACGCGGGGCCAGGGCAACGCCGATGATAGCGCCGGCGGCAGCACCAAAGAGCGCGCCGGAGACAAAGCTGAAAGTCTTTCCCATGATCATTCCTCTCCTGTGGGCACCTCGGTGCCCACCGTTTGAATGCTGTCCATTATACCCGCAGCGCAACACTTGCCGCCCCGCTCATCTGCGTACGGTAAAAGCGCAGGTAGACGGCGGCGATAAACGCGTGAGCTTACTCCCGCGGCAGGGCCGGCATGGTCACCGTGGCGGCAGGGTCCTCGCCGGAGCCGTCCACGAGCGGCAGGCTGCCCTCGTGCGCAGCTCCCGCCGGAACCGTTGCCGCACCGCCAAAGACGGCAGCGGGGACCTCGTGGCTCTCGACGGTCGCGCCTTCGGTATCAATAGCCGCCTGCGGCTCGTCGTCAAAGTTGGGAACGCCCTGGGGCTCGGCAGGCTCGGCGGCCGTATCGGAAACGGGCTCGGCAGCGGCTTCACTGCCAACAGCGGCGTCGTCCTCAATGGCATCCCCTGCCACGTCCTCACCATTCGCGGCGGCGACGGCCTCGTGCGGATCTTTGCCCTCGGCCTCGGCACGCATGCCCAGCACCAGGTTGCGCAGGCCCGCGACCGTGTCCTCCACGTCGGGAGCTGGCTGGTCGGCGTGCAGGTAGGCCCAGTCCATCATAAAGGTGGCCGAAGACAGCGCACCGATGGTCAGCGCATCATCGGGGCACGAAAGCTCAATCTCAAAGACGCGCTCGTCGTGCTCGCTCACGCGGGTGCGGCCGCACGAAATGCTGCCCGCAAGACCGGTCTCGTTCATGAGCTCGACCGTCACGTGCTCAAGCAGGTGGCAAAGCTCGGTCTGGCCCATGCAGTCCTGGAACTCGCGACCGGAATCACCCAGGCACAGGTGCTTGGCAATCGCCGGCACCAGGTAATACACGCGCGCCGTGGCCTCGATATCCTCCGAGGTCATGAGCGGCATGCCGGGGTTCACCAGCACATGCGCGCAGATCTTGTCCTCGCTGACGGTGACCTTAAGGATGTTGAACAGGCCTGCCATAACTCTCCCCTACTCTTCCTTGCCCTACTCGTCGCCATCGTGCGGATCCACAGAGCCCGCACCCGACGCCGCCGGCTTCTCTGCCGAAGACTCGGAATCCTTCTTATCGGTTTCGGCCGGAGCGATCACGCGAATAAGCGAGATGCGCTGGCCACGCATCGACTGCACCTTAAACTTGTACCCCGCAACCTCAAACACCTCTCCGATGTCGGGCACCGAGTCGCAAAGCTCCAAAATCCAGCCGGCGATGGTTTCATAATCATCGCTTTCCTCGAGCGGCCAACCAAGCTCAATCGCGTCATCGCACGAAAAACGCCCATCGACGAGCCACTCGCGGCGCGAAAGGCGCGTAAGGTACTTGTTGTCGGGGTCGAATTCATCCTCGATCTCGCCGACGATCTCCTCGACGATGTCCTCGATGGTGATGATGCCGGCCGTGCCGCCGTACTCGTCCACGACCACTACGATCTGGTCGTGCGAAGTCTGCATCTCGGACAGCAGCGGCAGGATGTCCTTGGTGTCGGGCACGAAGGTGGCATCGCGCAGATAATCGGCGATGGGCTGGTCGCCCTTGCCGTCGAGCGCGGGCTGGATCAGGTCCTTGATGTGTGCGATGCCCGCGACGTTGTCGGGGTCCTCGTGATAGACGGGGATGCGGCTGAAGCCGGTCTGGCGCATGGTGGACAGCACGTCGGCGACCGTCTCGTCGTCCTCGCACATGGTGGTGTCCACGCGCGGCACCATGACCTCGCGGGCAACGGTGTCGCCCAGGTCGAAGATCTCGTGGATCATGCGCTTTTCCTCGTCGAGCAGGTCGTCCTGCTCCGAGACCATGTACTTGATCTCTTCCTCCGAGACGTTCTGGCGATCGTCGGCGCTCTTGATGCGCAGGATGCGAGCCAGACCATCGGAGCAAGCGCCGGTCAGCCACACGAGCGGGCGGGCGATCTTTTGGAACACGGAAAGCGGCCCCACGACCTGCTTGGACACGCCTTCTGCATTGGCCAGGCCAATGCGCTTGGGCACAAGCTCGCCAATCACGATGGACACGAAGGCGACCGCGACGGTGATGATGACCGGCGCCAGGCCGCGCGCGATGGCGGAGAGCGGCGCGATGCCAAAGCTCGTGAGCCAAGCGGCGAGTGGGTCGGACAGGCTCGTCGAGGCGACGGCGGACGAGGCGAAGCCCACGAGCGTGATGGCAACCTGGATGGTGGCCAGCAGCTCGTCGGAGTCGGCGGCCAGCTTAATGGCGCGCTCGGCGCGCTTGTCGCCTTCCTCGGCCTCGTGCTCCAGCACGGCGCGCTTGGCCGTGGTGAGCGCCATCTCGGACATAGAGAAGTAGCCGTTGATAAGCGTTAAAACGAGCGTGGTAATAAGGGAGATGGTTATGTCCATCGGGAGTTTCTCGAACCTCCAAGATTCGGGACGT
>CABRZY010000034.1 GCA_902475475.1 uncultured Collinsella sp. | reverse complement strand
TTGCCTGGGAAGAGCAATCTTCTGTCTGGGCAGCCCCGATCTCGACCTATATATAAGTGCAAATAAGCCGTTATCGAAGTTCGATCCTGAAGGTGTACTCTACTACACCAAAGTATTACCTCGGGAAACGTCACCTCATTATCCAAAACCACCGTCCTTCATATCCAGACTCAACAAAACCGCAGGTAACGGCTATATAGATACGCCCGGAGCCGTGTATCTAGAGGTTTTCGTTGACAGCCCCCAAGGTTGCATCGTATTATTTTTTTCGTTCGCGGGGGCGGCGGTCCAAAAGACCAAAGGACCTGCGGATACTTGAACGATTGGGAGTTTGCCCGAGTGGTTAATGGGGACGGGCTGTAAACCCGTTGGCTCTGCCTACATAGGTTCGAATCCTATAGCTCCCACCCGTCAAGTGCCTGTATAGCTCAGTCGGTAGAGCACTTCGTTGGTAACGAAGAGGTCACCAGTTCAAGTCTGGTTGCAGGCTCCATCCGGCGGTGTAGCTCAGTTGGTTAGAGCACACGGTTCATACCCGTGGCGTCACTGGTTCGAATCCAGTCACCGCTACCATAGGTAACACGGTGGCTTCTCAATAGTATGTTGAGAAGCCACTATGGTATAAAGGCAAAGTCCCGTCCGGGGACGACCTGTTTAGAGGAGGGCTTTATGGCCAAAGAGAAGTTTGAGCGCACTAAGCCGCATGTTAACATCGGCACCATTGGTCACGTCGACCACGGCAAGACCACGCTGACCGCCGCCATCACCAAGGTTCTCTCCGAGACCGAGGGCTGCAAGGCTGACTTCACTGCGTTCGAGAACATCGACAAGGCTCCCGAGGAGCGCGAGCGCGGCATTACGATTTCCGTCTCCCACGTCGAGTACGAGACTGCTGCCCGTCACTACGCTCACGTTGACTGCCCGGGCCACGCTGACTACGTCAAGAACATGATCTCCGGCGCTGCTCAGATGGACGGCGCTATCCTGGTCATCGCTGCTACCGACGGCCCCATGGCTCAGACCCGTGAGCACATCCTGCTCGCCCGTCAGGTCGGCGTTCCTTACATCGTCGTCTTCCTGAACAAGTGCGACATGGTCGACGATGACGAGCTCATCGACCTCGTCGAGATGGAGACCCGTGAGCTCCTCTCCGAGTACGATTTCCCCGGCGACGACATCCCCGTCATCCGTGGCTCCGCTCTGGGTGCTCTCGAGGGCGACGCCAAGTGGATGGACGCCATTCGCGAGCTCATGAAGGCCGTCGACGAGTACATCCCGACGCCTGCTCGTAACAACGACCTCCCGTTCCTGATGGCCGTTGAGGACGTTATGACCATCTCCGGCCGTGGTACCGTTGCTACTGGCCGTGTCGAGCGCGGTGAGCTCAAGCTCAACGAGCCCGTCGAGATCGTCGGCATCAAGGATACCCAGAACACCGTCGTTACCGGTATCGAGATGTTCCGTAAGTCCATGGACTTCTGCGAGGCTGGCGACAACGTCGGTCTGCTGCTCCGCGGCATCAAGCGTGAGGATATCGAGCGCGGCCAGGTTCTCTGCAAGCCCGGTTCGGTTACCCCGCACACCAAGTTCACCGGCGAGATCTACGTTCTGACCAAGGAGGAGGGCGGCCGTCACACCCCGTTCTTCGATGGTTATCGTCCTCAGTTCTACTTCCGTACCACCGACGTTACCGGTACGGTCAAGCTCCCCGAGGGCACCGAGATGGCTATGCCTGGTGACCACATCACCATCGAGGGCGACCTCATCCACCCGATCGCCATGGAGGAGGGCCTGCGCTTCGCTATCCGCGAGGGTGGCCACACCGTCGGTTCGGGCATCGTCTCCACGATCATTGAGTAAATTAGCTCTTTGATATAGCTGACTTAGAGAACCCGGCACTTATATGGGTGCCGGGTTCTTTTCTGCAATGGATATTGAGCCGTTGCTGGTGTCGAGAGGATCGATAATGGTCCTGGATGCACCGTCGATTAGCTCTCGATGGCTTCATTGATGTGTTCCAAATATGAATGGATCCACCGAGAACCAATTGACTCGAGGTTTTCATTGACAGCACTTACGTGGAGCTGATAAAGTAACAACTCGTGCCCGTACGGGGCGGAAATGAAAGGTTCAGGATACATGCGTACTCTAGTTACTCTTGCGTGCACTGAGTGCAAGCGCCGCAACTATACGACCACCAAGAACAAGTCGACCATGCCTGATCGTATGGAGATCAAGAAGTATTGCCCCTGGTGCCGTCACCACACGCTGCACAAAGAGACTCGCTAGTCTCTAGTCACATACGCCAGTAGTTCAATTGGTAGAGCATCGGTCTCCAAAACCGAGTGTTGAGGGTTCGAGTCCTTCCTGGCGTGCCAGTCATTATTCCGTAAGCTCCCAATTGGGGGCTTACGGTTTACTCATGTATAAGCGCATTGCGCGGAGGTAACCCAAATGGCCAACAAGAAGAACAAGAAGAAGGCTCAGCAGCAGGCGCCTGCCAACAACGCTGCCGCCAACTCCAAGGTTGAGGCCAAGAAGGCCGTTGCCAAGAAGAACGAGAAGGCTGCGAAGTCCAAGAAGAACGAGAAGCCTGGTTTCTTCGCCCGCACCAAGAAGTATTTCGCTTCGGTCAAGTCCGAGATGAAGCGTGTCACGTGGCCCGATAAGAAGGAGCTCGTGAACTACTCGGTCGTCGTTTGCGCTTCTCTGATCGTCGTCGGCGTCGTCATCGCTCTGCTCGATGCTGGCTTTGGCGAGGCTCTTGCTCTGTTCTCTGGATTGAGGGGCTAAACCATGTCTAAGCGTTGGTACGTCGTTCACACTTACTCTGGATACGAGAACCGCGTTAAGTCCGATCTCGAGCATCGCATCGAGACTATGGGCATGCAGGACCGTATCTTTGATATCGAGATTCCTATGGAGCGTGTCACCGAGATTAAAGAGGGTGGCAAGCGTGAGACCAAGGATTCCAAGATTTTCCCGGGTTATGTCCTGGTCCGCATGGAGATGGATGACGATGCTTGGACGTGTGTTCGTAACACGCCTGGCGTCACCGGTTTCCTGGGCGGCAACGGCAAGCCCGCTCCGCTTTCCCGCGACGAGTACAACAAGATGACTCGTCGTCCCGGTAAGGGCGATTCGCCCAAGCGCACCTCGGTTGATATTGAGGTCGGTACGTCCGTCCGCGTCACCGATGGCCCGCTTACCGACTTTGATGGCAAGGTCTCCGAGGTTAACACCGAGGCTGGCAAGCTCAAGGTCACGCTGATGATCTTTGGCCGCGAGACGCCGGTCGAGCTCGACTTTAACCAGGTCGCTGTCATCGCTTAAGTTTTTCGTCCGTTCGCGCGAGCGTGCTTCTTCTGTGACTGCTCATCTCAGGAGTGCTTCTAACACGTGCGTGCTTACGATATAGCAAGTACTTCACACTCGTGATTCGAAAGGAATGACCATGGCTGAGAAGAAGGTTGCCAACGTCATTAAGCTCCAGATTCCTGCTGGTGCCGCTAACCCCGCTCCTCCCGTCGGCCCCGCCCTGGGCGCTGCTGGCGTGAACATCATGCAGTTCTGCCAGGCCTTTAACGCCGAGACGCAGGACAAGAAGGGCGACATCATCCCCGTTGAGATCTCTGTCTACGAGGACAAGTCCTTCTCCTTCATCACCAAGACCCCGCCGGCGGCTAACCTCATCAAGAAGGAGCTGAACCTCAAGTCTGGTTCCGCTAAGCCGCAGGCCGACAAGGTTGGTCAGCTCTCCCAGGAGCAGCTCACCAAGATCGCCGAGATCAAGATGCCGGACCTCAATGCCAACGACATTGACGCCGCCAAGAAGATCATCGCCGGTACCGCCCGCTCCATGGGCGTCACCATCGCTGAGTAGCGATTTCTTTAGGTAATGACGGGTGCCCCGACCGGGGCGCCCGTTATATGTGTGCAATAGGGCACACGATACGATGTGGGAGGGCTCACGCCCGTTTAACCACAGGAGGTAATGCACATGGCTAAGCATGGTAAGAGCTATAACGCCGCTGCCGAGAAGATCGACCGCGCCACGCTCTACACCCCCCTTCAGGCTGCCAAGCTCATCAAGGAGCTCGACACCGCCAAGTTCGATGAGACCGTCGAGGCCCACTTCCGTCTGGGCATCGATACTCGTAAGGCTGACCAGAACATCCGTGGTTCCATCTCCCTGCCCCACGGCACCGGCAAGACCGTTCGTGTTGCCGTCTTCGCCGAGGGCGAGAAGGCCCGCGAGGCCGAGGCTGCCGGCGCCGACATCATCGGTTCCGACGAGCTCGTCGCCCAGATTCAGAAGGGCGAGATCAACTTCGACGCCGCTATCGCTACGCCGAACATGATGGCCAAGGTTGGCCGCATCGGTAAGATCCTTGGTCCCCGTGGCCTCATGCCGAACCCCAAGCTCGGCACCGTGACCATGGACGTCGCCAAGATGGTCTCCGAGCTCAAGGCTGGCCGCGTTGAGTACCGCGCCGACCGCTACGGCATCTGCCACGTGCCCCTGGGCAAGAAGTCCTTCTCTGAGCAGCAGCTCGTCGAGAACTACGCTGCCCTGTACACCGAGATCCTGCGCGTCAAGCCCTCTTCTGCTAAGGGCAAGTACGTCAAGTCCATCTCCGTGTCTTCCACCATGGGCCCTGGCGTCAAGGTCGATCCCGCTGTCCAGCGTGACTTCCTGGCTGAGTAACTGCTAGTTACTGCCTGAGTACAGCAAGCATTGCTAAAGAAACCCGGTTCTGCCTTGTGCAGGACCGGGTTTCTTGCTATCGCGTCAAAAGCACCACAAAGGGGACAGTGTCCTCTTTGTGGTGGTTACCAGAGTGTTCTGGCCGTTGAGGGCTCGATGGCTTCGTGGCGTTTGAGCTCGCGGCGCATGGTTTGTGAATTGAGCCAGGCTGCCTGCCAGCCACGGATGGGGTAGCGCGTCTGATCGAGCTCAAACTGCGTATAGCCGCAGGCGTTGATGATCGTCGTTCCACACACATGCTGCCGCTCGCGCTGAAAATCGTAACCGTAGCTTTGGTGCACATGCCCATGCACCATGTAGTCGGCCCCCCAGGACTCAAGCGCCGTGTTAAAGCACTTAAACCCTCGATGCGGCAGATCGTCCAGATCACCCATACCGGCGGCGGGTGCATGGGTAAGCAGAATGTCGCACCCGCCGACCATCCTAACCTTACGCGACAGCTTACGCATGCGCTTGGACATCTCGCGTTCGGTGTACATGTTGGCGCCGTCGCGATAACGCATGGACCCTCCAAGGCCCGCAATGCGAATCCCTCGGTACGTGTACACGCTGTCCTCTACGCAGATACATCCACCCGGTGCATGACGTGCGTAGCGGTCATCGTGATTGCCGCGAACGTAGATGAGCGGCTTGTTGATGACCGTAACCAAAAATTCAAGATAGTCCGGGTCCAGATCGCCGGCGGACAAAATCAGGTCGACACCCTCAAAGCGTTCCTTGCGAAAGCACTCCCAAAGGCATCGTTCTTCGGTATCGGCTATGGCAAGGATTTTCATAGGGCAGGGACTTTCGGCTCATCGTCGAGCTGCGGAATGGTGCCTACCACGTTGTCCGCCAGCCAATTCATCTCGACAATCTGTGTGCTCGGCAGCGGAGGGAAGCCTTCGATCTGTACCACGCCGTTCTGGCTGTGGAGCTCGCCGCCAAAGGGGTTGATGGATCCCTCAACAATGCCGTTGCGGAGCAACTGCACGAGTTTGCGCGTCTGGTAGGGAAGGCCCGGAGCGTAACGGATGTCGATAACGCCGGAGCTCATGCCGTACCAGTAGTTGACGGCGCGCACTTGGTTGTCGTCGCTGGTCTCGTCCCACGTGCCGTGCAGAAGGCTGCGAACGATGAGCTCGTAGTAACGGCCCCAGTTCCATACGGGCATGGCGATGCCGGTGACTTTGCCGTCGACCAAGCGGTGAAGCCCGTAGGCGGTGGGATCTTCCAGCGACTTTGACATATCGGCGCCGGTCATGACGCTCACGCCTTCGCGGCACATGGCCTCGGCAAGGCCTCCGGCGGGCACATCGCCCCAGGTCAGGATGATTTGCGCACGGGGGTCGAGCAGCGAGGCGCCAATCGCAAAGGCGTTGATCTCGCTGAGTGCGCCCGAGGCGAAGACCGACGCGTGGTAACCGATGCGGTGGTTGTCCGCCATGCTGGCGGCAAGGGCGCCCAGGAGAAACTTGGCCTCGTACATCTTGCCAAAGTACGAGCGTACGCTTTGATGGGGAAGGCCGATAGAGCAGTTGAGGAACCGAACCCGGGGATACTCAACGGCAGCCCTGAGCGTGTATTCCATCAGGCGGTGCGAGGTCGAGAAGATGACGTTTGCTCCATGTTTGACAGCCGTTTCCACGGCGGCGTAGAACACATCCGGATCGTGACAGTCCTCGAACGCCTCGGTGCGCACGATACCGCCAAAGTGCTCATCGAGATACTGACGCCCTTGGTCGTGCAGGCTGTCCCAGCTCGACGTCGCACAGGGGAACTCATGGATAAAGGCGATGCGCAGGGGGTTGGCCGTCGAGTAGACGGTCTTGCCCATAAAGAAGTTGAGCACGCCAGAGGTGGACTTGGCGGGCGTCTCCTCCTCGTCGACGCTCGGTGCTTCGACAAGATCGACTTTGTCCTCGTCATTTTTGCCGGCAATGACCAGCTCGCGCCAAATCTTGCACAGGCGGTTTACGACGATATCCGTCGGCGTATCCAGCAGGCGGTCCTGGTTGTACACATTGAGGTACACGAGCATGGCGTCGGCAGGCGTAATGTCCAGGTGGTCGCCGCCTGCGCGAAGGTAGGCGCGCTTAAAGAGCAGGAAGGTGTGGCGCAGGTAGTCGACCTTTTTCTGCGGCCATTTTTCGATAAGGTTCTGACCGAGCATCTTGGCGAGCGTCTCGTAGCTTCCCTCACGCGAGAACTCGATCTCGTATAGGGGGCAGACGCGCCAAAACGCGCAGAATTCACCGTACAGGCGGCTTTCGACGGAATCCCATGTGCCGGGGTAGAGACGGGTGACCTTGGCCGAAACCGTCGGGGCGTCTAGGAATTTGAGGACACTGACGCGTTTGTTGCCTTCCTGGACATAGAACCGATGCATGAACTCGGTGACGATGATGGGGTCGCGATAGCCCTCGGTTACCTGGATGTCGTAGAGGTTGGACCACTTGCGGGCGAACTCGGTGTTAAACGGCAGCAGAGGCATAAAGTTACACGAAAAGGCGGACTGACGGCCCTTGGTGACCGTGCCGACGACCATTTCGAGCGGAATATCCCGCAGGCCGACATTCTCTCGCTGACCTAAGGGGAGCTGAGCAACCAAGCTATCGAGGTCCGTAAGGTATGGATGCTCGCTTTGGCTAATGGCGCGTCGACGTCCTTGCTCGCCGCGCTTGCGTGCTTGACGATAGGCCTCTTCCATGATGTTGCTCCCGTAGTCGTTTAAACAACTATATAAACCATGGTACCACGAATGAAAACCACCACAAAGGTGCCTGTCCCTATTTGACAGGTCAGGCAATGATGGGGGCGATGGCGCGGATGCAGGCGTCGGCTGCCGTGAAAGTAGTGCTGTCGTCGCTGACGATAAAGATGATCTTTCCCTTGATGCCAAAGTCGCCGATTTCGCTAAAGAGCACGTAGGGCTCCTTATCAAAGCCCGAGATGGGCGAGACGGCCGTTTTGGTTGCGCTCGTGAGCTCGTCTGCCAGCACGTCAAGGGAAGCCCACTTAGACGTGTCCTTTACGGCAACGGGCACGGCCACGCGCCCAAAGGGCATCAAATGCACGAGTGTGTTCTTGGAAATGTTGGAGTTGGGGACGATGATGGTCTGTCCACAGGCATCCTCAATCGTTGTATGGCGCCAAGTGATGTCTTGGACCACGCCGGATACGCCGCCGACCTCGATATTGTCGCCGGGTTTGATGATGCCCATAAACGTCACCTGCATGCCGCCGATAAGGTTTGACAGCGTGTCCTGAAAGCCGAGCGAGATGGCGATGCCGCCGACGCCAAGAGCGGCGACGAGCGCGTTTGCGTTAATGCCAAAGCAGTTGTCGAGGATAAAGCTGCCGCCAATCATCCAGATGACGGCGCGCGCGATGTTGATGAAGATACTCGATGCCGGAAGCGGGTTATCGTCTCGGTTAAGCAGATGGTTCAGGGTCTTGGATACGACCTTGGCGGCGACGGCGGTGCCTATCGCCAAGATGACGGCCCAGATGATGTTGTGGACCCACCGTTGCTCAAAGAAATGAAGAATCGGCTCAAACAATTCCATGTAGGGAAACCTCCTAATGATCGTCCAACCATGATACCCACCAAGAAGCCCGTCCGATCAAATTCGGACGGGCTTCTGTGCTCGATATAAAGTTTACGCGGTGGGGCTGCAAGGCCCGGCGGTGTAGCTTAGCGTCGACGCTTCCAGATAATGCCGAGCATGATGACGATGATGCCGCCGATAAGGCACGCGCCAACTACTGCCAGCGTGCGGTCTCCCGTTGCGGCGAGCTTACCGGTCGTCTTCTTGGTGATGACCTTCGTGGTCGCCGTGTCCGTCTTAGGCGAGGGCTTAGGCGTCGGGGCCGGTGTGGGCGTGGGGTCCACGGCAGCGGAGCCGAAGCTGATGGTGCCCGCGAGCGAGGCCATCTTGCTCTCCCAGCTGTTCTGCCCGATCAGCGCCCTTAGCGCTGACTCGCAGGTACCCCACTCGGTGTGCTTGGTGGCGTGTGCAAAGGTGGGGAAGTCGGTCGTGTTGGTGATGATGTAGTTGTTGGTGGCGACGGTATAGGCCTTGGCGGGGTCGAGCGTGCTGCCGTCCTTGGTAAGTGTGGCACTCACAATGCGCTTGCCTTCGGGCTGCGTCCAATCAATCGTCACGTTGATGCCGCCAAAGGAGAGAACGCTGCCAGAGTCATCGCGCCACTTGTACTTGTCTTGCGCCTCCTGCTCGGTGTGACCGGCCGCCACATAAGCCTGCTGAAGCTCGTAGCTGTCGTTGCAATCGTCGCTAATTTGTAGCGAGTGCTCGAGCGCTGCGAGGAAGTCCGCGCCGGTCATGGTCCAGGTCTCCACGGTGTTGCCGTAGGGCGAGATGGCGATGACGTTGCCGGCGGTCACGTTGCCCGCCGCGATGCCGCCGCGGATGCCGCCAGCGTTTTCGATAGCGAGGTCTGCGCCCGTCAAGGCAAGATAGGAGCCGCAAATCACGTGGCCGATGGTCTGGGCTTTGGTGGTGTCGTCCTCCTTGCTGGGGCGGAAATCGGTGGTGCGCACCATTTCCCAACCATGCGTGCCTGCGGCGTCCTCGCCGTAGAAATAGTTGGTGGTGGATGTGCCGAGCACCTTGTTCGATTCGTTTTCAAAGGCCTCGTCGAGCGGCTTGATCTTGTTGCGGACGGCTTCAAGGCAGCTTTGGTAGTCGGAGCCCTTGTCGGGGTCTGCCAAAAGGTCGTTGACGTTCTTGGCGGTGTAGAGCTTCTCGTCGCTGCCGTCTGCAGGGACCGTGACCGTGTCATCGTCGGTCGTCTCGGTGCCATTGGTGTCGTACTTGTACGGAATGGAAAGCAGCCCCACCTCGGCAAAGGCGCTGCCTGCCTCGACAACGTGGATTGTCTTGCCGTCGGCTCCCGTCACCTTCTCGTTAAGGTTGATGTGCTCGTGGCCTGCGATAAGGGCATCGATGCCACGGAGCCGTGTGGCAAAGGTCTTGGCGTTGAGCGTATGCGCGATACAGACGACAACGTTGCAGCCCTCCTTGCGCAGCTGCTCTGCCTCGGTATTGATGGCGTTCGTGGCACTCGAGAACGACGTGCCCGCGACCAGGTCCGCGCGCAGCGAGAATCCCAGCGACTCATCCATGGCACCCACGACGCCGACCTTGATTTTGTAGTCGAATGTGGAGTGATCCTCGCTATCCTCCCAGGTGCGATCGAGCGTTTTCGTGATGCTCGAGCTCCATACGCCGCTCGTAGACTTCGCGTTCGCGCAGAGCATGGCGAAGGGCGTGCCGGTGGTGCTGTAGCCGGTCATGGTGCGGAGCTTGTCCGCGCCGTAGCTCCAGTCGTGGTTGCCCGGCGTGGTCGCGTCGTAGCCGTCTACATAGAAGGTGTCCATGAGCTCGGCGATGCTCTTGCCCTCGCTCATGGTGGCGAAGGACTGCCCGTGGAAGGTGTCGCCCGCATCGAGCAAAAGATCGGGGGCGCTGTTTTGGGCGCTATAGAGAACCGCCAGCTCATCAAAGCCCACAGTGCCGGTGTCCTTGCTTGCGTTGTAGCTGTACTTGTAGCTGCCGTGGATGTCGTTGGTGTGCATGACGGCCACGGAGCCGTCAATAGCGGCGGGCAGGTTCCCCGCGAAAGCGAGGCTTGGGATGCCTGCGAGCGCGCCGGCAAACAACGCGGTGGCTAACGCAAGGCGGGGGAGTCTTTTCATGGCAGTTTCCTTAGTCCTTAGCCAGAATGTCTGGTTGAATATCGGATTATCGACATAATATGCGAAAACCGCCGCAAGGGCGCCTGTCCCTTAGCGGCGGTTTTGACGTTTGCGCAGATAAAACCTGCCAAAATGAACCTGTCCCTTTTTGGTAGGTTTAGCTTAGCAGCATGCGGTCGTTGGCGAGCTCGCCGCCCGAGACCTCCTCGAACTTCTGCAGCAGGTCGGCTACGGTGAGCGACTTCTTCTCATCGCCCGCCACGTCGTAGATCACGTGGCCTTCGTGCATCATGATCAGACGGTTGCCCAGACGGATGGCGTCGTTCATGTTATGCGTGACCATGAGCGTGGTCAGGTGGTTCTCGTCGACGATCTCCTCGGTCAGGTTGAGCACCTTAGAGGCCGTCTTGGGGTCGAGGGCCGCAGTGTGCTCGTCGAGCAGCAGCAGGCGCGGCCTGGTGAGCGTGGCCATCAGCAGGGTGAGTGCCTGGCGCTGGCCACCCGAGAGCAGGCCGACCTTGGCGTTGAGACGCGTGTCCAGACCAAGGTCCAGGCGCTTGAGCAGCTCAACGTACTCATCTTTCTCGGCCTTGGTGACGCCCCACGAAAGGCCGCGACGCTGGCCGCGACGCTTGGCGAGGGCCAAGTTCTCGGCAATCTGCATGTCGGCAGCGGTACCGCGCATGGGGTCCTGAAACACGCGGCCCAGGTACTTGGCGCGCTGCGACTCGCTCAGGCGCGAGATGTCGGTGCCGTCGAGCTCGATAACGCCCGAATCGAGCGGGTACACGCCGGCGATCATGTTGAGCAGCGTGGACTTGCCGGCGCCGTTGCCGCCGATCACGGTTACAAAGTCGCCGTCATTCAGGGTGAGGTCGACGCCGGTGAGCGCGCGCTTCTCGGTGACGGTGCCCTTGTTAAAGGTCTTCTTGACATGCGAGAGCTTAAGCATCTGCCTCATCTCCCTTCGTGTAGGAGCTGCGGAGCTTATAGCGCTCCCAAACCACGGGCACGCACAGGGCCACAGCGACAATTACGGCGGAGAGCAGCTTCATGTCGTTGGCGTCCATGCCCAACTGCAGCACGATGGCGCGGATAAGGAAGTACACCACGGAGCCAAAGACGGCGGAGGCAAGACGGACGCTAAACTGCGTGAGGCCGCCGGGCAGCAGACGGCCGAGCACCTCACCGATAACAATGGCGGCAAGACCGATAACGATGGCACCGGTGCCCATACCAATGTCGGCATACTTTTGGCTCTGGCAGATGAGCGCGCCCGAAAGGCCGATGAGGGCGTTGGAGAGCACGAGGGCGATCATCTTGGTGGAGTTGGTGTTGACGCCCAGAGCGCGGATCATGTACTCGTTGTTGCCGGTGGCGCGCAGCGCCGAGCCGATCTCGGTGCCAAAGAACCAATACAGGATGGCAACGATAGCCACGGCGAGCAGGATGCCCAAGATGATGGCAACGGTGGACTGCGGCAGACCGGTCATATTGCTGACGGCCGAGAACACGGTGCCTTTGGCAAGAATGGGCGTATTGGACTTGCCCATGATGCGCAGGTTGATGGACCACAGGCTGATCTGGGTGAGGATTCCGGCGAGGATCGCAGGAATCTCAAAGACGGTGGTCAAAATGCCCGTGACGGCGCCCGCGATGGCGCCGGCGCACATACCGGCCAGCACGGCGAACAGCGGGTCGACGTTGTTATTGACGATGAGCACAGCGCAGACGCAGCCGCCGAGGGCAAAGCTGCCGTCGCAGGTCATATCGGGAATGTCGAGCAGGCGGAACGTGATAAATACGCCAAGCACCATAATGCCCCAGAGGACGCCCTGCGAAACGGCGCCCTGCAATGCAATGAGCATGCTTCATACCTCCTAGGATAGGGTGGACACGTGATTCACCATAATAGCGGTAACAATGCATAGAAGAGTTACGGACAGACGTTTTGTTTTACCTGAAACAAGCAGGGCGGACGCCGGTCTACAGCGCCCGCCCCTGTGGCTCAGATATTGAATAACGCGGCTAAAGCGCGAGCACGGGCTCTAGACGCATGCCGCGTATGGCATTACGCGTCCAGGGCGGAAAGGTCGATGCCCAGGGCCTCGGCCATTTCGTCGTTCTTGACGACGACCAGGTCCTTGCTCGAGAGGTGCTTGATCGGCATATCCTCGGGCTTGGCCTCGCCCTTCAGGATCTTAACGGCCATCTCGCCCGCGGCGTAGCCCAGGTCCTCATAGTTGATGGAGAGGGTGAACAGGCCGCCGGCCATGCACATACCCTCCTCGCCAGTCACGAAGGGAAGCTTGTTTTCCTTGCAGATCTGGCCGACCTGCGAGGCACCCGCGGCGATGGTGTTGTCGGTGGGGGAGTACAGCGCGTCGACCTTGCCCACGGCAGACTCGACGACGGACTGAATCTCGTTGGAGCTCGAGACGGTGAAGTCAGTGTACTCGAGGCCCAGCTTGTCGAGCTCCTTCTTGGCGGCCTTGATCTGGACGTCGGAGTTGGACTCGGCGGTGCAGTAGAGCAGGCCGACCTTTTTAACGTCGGGCAGGACCTTCTGCATCATTTCGAGCTGCTCGGCGACCGGGGTGAGGTCGGAAGCGCCCGTGACGTTGGTGCCGGGCTTGTCGTTGTCCTGGACCAGGCCGGAGGCGGCGTAGTCGGTGATGGCGCAGCCCACGATGGGGATATCGGCCGTGGCGCCGGCGGCAGCCTGCGCGGCGGGCGTGGCGATGGCATAAATCAGGTTGACGTTGTCGCCCACAAACTTGTCAGCAATGGACTTACACGTGGATTGGTCGTTCTGGGCGTTCTTCTGGTCGATCTTGACCTTAAGGCCGCTCTCCTTGATGGCCTTGACAAAGCCGTCGTTGGCGGCATCGAGTGCGGAGTGCTCGGTGAGCTGCAGAACGCCGATGGTGTAGTCGGAACCGGCGGCAGCAGAGCCGGAACCAGAGTTGCCGCCGCATCCGGCGAGCGGGGCGAGCGCGAGCAGGCCGGCGGAGACCAGAAGGCTCCTGCGACTGATGGTGATGTCCTTCATATCATTACCCCCAGTATAAAAATGGCTGGAAACACTGCACTGAGACAAAGTGCAAGTGGAACTATAGTAGCGCTGATGTCCATTTTTACAACAGCCTGGCGGGTTTTTTAATACAGAATCGGATGGGCGGTACGGGTAGTCGAATGGGCGGCGGAGGGTCTTATGCGGCGGAGGAGGCGTCGTCCTCGT
>CABRZY010000033.1 GCA_902475475.1 uncultured Collinsella sp. | reverse complement strand
GCGGCAGGCTCGGCCTTGGCGGACTCGGCGCTCTCGGCCTCATCAGCAGCGCCTTCGCCCTCGGTGGCACCCTCGCTCGCAGCCTTCTCGGCGGCAAGGCGGGCACGGCGCTCGGCAAAGGTCTCCTTCTTTGCGGGTGCAGCCGTCCCGGCGGCATCCTCGTCCGCATCGGAATCGTCATCGACGACAGCCTTCTTGGGCTTGACCGGAGCCGACGCGGCCTCGCTTACCGGATCGATGATCTCGGACTGAACAACGGCCGTCATCTTTTCCTGCGTCTCGCGGAACTGACGGATGGCACGGCCGATCGTGCGGCCCATCTGCGGGAGCTTATCCGGGCCAAACAGCAAAAAGCCGAAGACCACGATGATCGCGAGCTCACCCTCTCCAATACCAAACACACATACCTCCAAGGCTCGATGTGAGTCGAGCCCGCACCGCGCCATTCGGCCGGAACTCGTCTATTCATTCGGTCAAGTATAGCGCCCGGACGCCAAAACGTCCGAGCGCATCACAAACATATGCCAAACGGCACGCCCTTTTTGGGGGCAAAGATTATGCCGCCGTGATCGAAATCTCCTGGTCGACGCCCAGCAGCTGAACCACGCGCATCACCTGGGGCTGCACATTAGTGCAGCTAAAGCGCTTACCGTGGTCGACCGCGTGGTGCGCGGCGCCCACGAGCACGCCAATGCCCGTCGAATCGATGTAGCTCACCTGGGCAAAATCGAGCTCAACGGCCTCGGTGGGCTGCTCGAGCGCCAAGTCGATGGCGTTACGCAGACTGTCGGCGTTAGAGATATCGATTTCGCCGGCCACCTTGATGGTGTAGAGCTCCGGCGTGGGGTTGGTGGAAATACCCAAATCCATGTATACGCTCCTTTGCGAATCGAGAGTGCTGATAGTACTGGGCGCGGACTTGCGGAGCCCCAGGCGTTAGGCGCGCTCGGCACGAGCAAGCTCGGCAGCGACGAGCTTGACGGCCAGCACCAGTACGTCGAGCGCTGCCTCCAGGTCCTCGACCGTGGGATAGCTCGGCGCGATGCGGATGTTGGTGTCGCGCGGGTCCTTGCCATAAGGCCAAGTGGCACCGGCCGGTGTGAGCTTGACGCCCAGGTCGGCACAAAGCGCGGCGACCTTTTGGGCCGAGCCCTCGGGACCATCGAAGCTTACAAAGTAGCCGCCGCGGGGGTGCGTCCAGGTGGCACAGCCCGTATCGCCCAGGCCCTCGGTGAGCTTGCGCTCAACGGCCTCAAAGCGCGGACGCAGGAACTCGGCATGCTTTTTCATGTGCTCCTTGACCGCCTCGATGGTGGGAAGGAAGCGCACGTGGCGCAGCTGGTTGAGCTTGTCGGCGCTGATGAGGCCGGCCTTCAGGCGCTTGGAGAACTCGGCGATGACCGCGGGGCTCGCACCGATGAAGCCGATGCCGGCGCCCGGGAAGGTAATCTTGGACGTCGAGGCAAAAGCCACCACGCGGTCCTCGGTGCCCGCCGCGCGAGCGAGGTCGAAGATATTGGCGAGCTCGTCGGTCTCGTCGTACAGGTCGTGCACGCAGTAGGCGTTGTCCCAAAAGATGCGGAAATCGGGCGCGGCCGTGGGCATCTCGACCAGGCGACGCACGGTGTCCTCGCTAAAGGTGATGCCCGTGGGGTTGGAATACTTGGGCACGCACCAGATGCCCTTGATGGAGTCGTCGGCGGCAACCAGACGCTCGACCTCGTCCATGTCGGGGCCGTTGTCGGTCATCGCGACGGGGACATTCTCGATACCCAGGTCGGCGGTGATGCCAAAGTGACGGTCGTAGCCGGGAACAGGGCACAGGAACTTGACTTTCTTGCCGTCGTGCGCGGCCTCGTAAGCCTCCCAGGGCTCGCTGCCGCACGAACCGCAGCGCCAAAACATGCCGGCGATATCGTGCTCGATCAGAAGGCTCGACGAACCCAGTACGAGCGTCTGCTCGGCAGGGCAACCCAGGAACTCCCCCGCCAGCTTGCGCGCCGAGGGAATGCCCTCAAAGCAACCGTAGTTTGAGCAGTCGACGTTGCCGTCGTGCAGATCGGCATCGGCATTGAGGATATCGAGCATGGGTCGAGAGATGTCCACCTGGGAGGGCGACGGCTTGCCGCGGGCCATGTCGAGCGCCAGGCCCTTGGCCTTGACCTCGGCGACCTCGGCTTTGAGCGCCTCGATGGCGGCATCGAGTTCGGTGGTTTCCATCTTCTGGTAGATCGTCTGCATGGGTGCGACCTTTCGCGAAGCGGGACGTTGCAGTTCGTCTAAGTATAGACCGCCACCGCCGCAACGGCATGAAGCCGTGATAGATTAAGTTCATCGCAATGATTTACGAATCGCCGCGCATGCCGGCGTGGGGCGCCCAAGGAGGCACTATGGAGTACGGATCGTTCCAGGCCGAGGAATTCGGCGACCTGCAGCGCCTGGTCGACGGACTATTTTACGACCGGCACGCCATCGACCGCCTGGATCTCATCGTGCAGGCCGAAATCTTGGACCTGGCGCCCGATCTCATGGAAATCGTGAACCTGCTACCGCCCGGCTATTACGACCGCCAGTCACTTTGCGACCAGCTCAACTCCGCCTTGGCCGCCCACGGCTGGGGCGCCATCTACGGCACCGTGGAATAAACCTAGTCATTGGGGCCTGTGGTCAAAAAATAGCAAATATGAGTACTGTTACTTTTTTAGTAACAGCGATTTTGAATTAAAAAGGCCAGTCTTGGCCTTTTGTGTCCGGTTTTGGAAGGATGCATCAGCATTTTTCGTCCAGCCACGCAATCGTTAATGCACAGACAGAATAGATTTGTACATTATTTTTCGCGCCTAAAATGAAACGCCGTTTGTGACAGTACTCACAAACGGCGTTTTTTGGCCACTGGGGTGTCCGGCAGGTGGCAAGTACCACTCAAAACCGCGTTTTACACGCGCTCGAGCAGGCTCTGGCGTCTGTTTCTACGCGCCTACTCGTTCTTGGGCGCGGGGTGCTTGCAGATCACACTCATGTAGATCATGCCAAGTACGGCCGCGGTGACAGAGCCGGCGAGAATAGCGGCCTTGGCAGCCAGAACCTCAAACTGGGCCGTCGGGAAGGCGAGGCCGCTGATGAGAATCGACATGGTAAAGCCGATACCGCCCAGAATGCCCACGCCGGCAATCATATGCCAGTTGACATTGTGCGGCAGCTCGCAGGCCTTGAGCTTGACCAAGGCGAACGTCATGCCAAAGATACCGATCGGCTTACCCAGCAGCATGCCAAAGTACACGCCGAGCGTCACCGGGTCGGTGAGCAGCGTGCTCATGTCCACGCCCACTAGGCGAACCTGTGCGTTGACGAACGCAAAGATCGGCAGGATCACAAAGTTGACCGGCGTGGAGATCAGGCGCTCCATGCGGATGAGCGGCGGGGTCACGCGGTGCATGACGCGCTCGACTTTGGTGGTCGAGACGGTAAAGTCATGCTGGCCCAGGATGTGCGCCTCGTCGTCGTAGCGGTCATCGAGCAGCGGCAAGCACTCGCCCAGCCAATCGGTGAGGCTATCAAGCTTAACACCGCACTTGGCCGGGATGGTGAAGGCCAGGATGACGCCAGCAAGCGTAGCGTGCACGCCGCTCTTGAACATGCAGAACCACAACAGCAGGCCCAGTACCGAATACGGGGCAAGGCGGTAATGCTGCGTCTTGTTGAGCCACACGAGCGCACAGGTCACAAGCGCGGCGGCGCCCAACCAAAACGGATTGGGGCTCTGACCGTAGAAGATGGCGATGGCGGCGATGGAGATGAGGTCGTCGGCGATGGCGAGCGTCGAGAAGAACACGCGCACGCCGTTGGGCACGCGGTTGCCCAAAAGCGACAGCACGCCCAGCGCAAAGGCAATATCGGTTGCCATGGGAATGGCCCAGCCGTTGTGCGCGCCGGCATGGTTAAAGATCAGATAGATGCAGGCGGGAACGACGACGCCGCCCACGGCCGCCAGCATGGGAAGCATAGCCTGGCGCGGGTTCTTGAGCTCGCCAACTGTCATCTCGTACTTAAGCTCAATGCCCACCAACAAAAAGAAGATCGCCATGAGGAAGTCGTTGACGAAAAGCTCAACGGTGAGACCGGCCGTAAGGTTGCCCAGACCCACATACAGCGGGGTCTCCAAAAAGTGATGGATGGCCTCGTAGGCATCGGTGTTGGCGCAAATGACGGCGGCGATGGCGGCGAAGACCATGACGGCGGCGGAAATCGTGCCGTTCTCGGTGATGCGCTCCCAAATGTCGTGGCGCTCAAAGCGCTTGCGCTCACGGACGTTGAACAGCTGCTCGGGTGCTGCCATGGGCGGCTCCTTTCACGGGAAAGCTCCCGTCTTAAAAAAGCACGGCCCGCCCAAGTGGCGGCGCCGCGCTCTAACGTATTACGCTTGCATCTAGCCTACCCTGCACGACAAGCGCGCAAGCGTGGCCGAAAAGCGGAACCACAGGTTGAACATTATTTGCTCAACGGCACGGGCACGCCTGTCCAAGAGACGACGCGGCGACGTGCACAAAAAACGACCGGAGCGCGGGGCGTCCGCGATCCGGTCGTGGCGT
Source organism: uncultured Collinsella sp. (assembly GCA_902475475.1). GTDB lineage: Bacteria > Actinomycetota > Coriobacteriia > Coriobacteriales > Coriobacteriaceae > Collinsella. Next base: position 9,292 of record CABRZY010000033.1, on the reverse strand, counting down.
TTGGTCAACTAAACCTAGCAGGCGGCCATGATGGGGGCAGCGACCTGCTTCTTACGGGAGAGGACGCCCGGCATCCAGACGCCGTCGTGCTCGTCGGCAATGCCCAGGCCCTTCTGAGCAGCCTCGGTCTCGCCCTCGAGCAGGACCTGCGAGCCCTCCTCCATGATGTCGGTGATGCACAGGACGATGCCGTCGGCACCCTTCTCGGCGGCGTAGGCGCGCATGGCCTCGCGAATCTCGTCGATCATGCCAAGCGCACGGCTCTTGTCGACAGTCTCGTACTGGCCGATGAGCAGCTTCTTGCCGGCAGGCTCGAACATCTTGATGTCGTTGCCGACCATCTCGGCTGCGGTGAAGGAGCCGGACGGACGGGTGAGGAAGACCTCCATGCCAAACTTGACCGGGTCGACGCCCACCTGCTCGCCGAGCTTGGCGGCGACGGCGCGGTCGACATCGGTGGTGGTGGGGCTCTTGAGCATGAGCGTGTCGGTCATCATGGCCGAGAGCAGCAGCTTGGCCTGGACGTCGGAAAGCTCAACGCCGAGCACGCCGGCGAGCTTGGTGACGATGGTGCAGCTGGAGCCCCAGGGTAGGCAGATGTAGTGCAGCGGGCCGGCGGTCTCGAAGTCGCCGATGCGGTGATGATCGACAACGCCAAAGACCGTGGCGTCCTTAAGGCCGGCGACGGACTGGGCAGACTCGTTGTGGTCGGTGAGGACGACGAGCTGACCGGCCTCGACGGACTCGATCACGCGGGGCTCGGCGATGCCGGCGTCGGCGAGCAGCTTGGCGGACTCGGCCGGAAGCTGACCAAGGGCGCAGGCCTCGTAGGTGTTGCCGGCATACTCAACCTGGTTGAGCAGCTGGGACAGGACGACGGCGCTCATGATGGCGTCGTTATCGGGGTTCTGGTGACCAAAGACAAGAACGTTTGCCATGGATATCCTCCACTTGATATGTGTACTTGGACGTAGCTATGGTAGCACGCCGATGCCGAGCCTTCGCAGACGGAAGGGCCACGGCATATTTTGGGGCGCAGGCACGGGGGCCAAGGCTGTCCCTTTTGCACCATGTTGGTGCAATGTAACCTGTCCCCCTTGCACCAGCTATTTACCGGCAGCGCGCAAGGCTACGTAGGCGGCACCGATGATGCCGGCGTCGTTTCCGAGCGAAGCGACCTTAATGGGCGTCTCGCGCGAGGCGGAAAGCGCGTACTGCTTAAAGTGCTCGCGTACCTTGTCGAGGTAGACATCGGCCGAGGCGGAGGCGCCGCCGCCGATGAGGAACATCTCGGGGTCGACCACGTTGGCAATAAGCGCCAGTGCGCGGCCGAGATAGTCGGCCATGGTATCGGCCGCGGCCAGCGCGAGCTTGTCGCCCTCGCGGCAGGCCTGGAACACGTCCTTGGAATCGGAGGGGCCGGTCAGCTCGATGGGCTCGACGCCCGCCTTCTTGCACTCGGCAAGGTAGTTGCTCACCACGCCGGTGGCGCTGGAATACTGCTCCAGGTGGCCATGGCCGCCGCAGCCGCAGGTGCGCTCCTCGGCCGGGTTCAGGCACATGTGGCCAATCTCGCCGCCAGCACCCACAACGCCCGATACCACGTCGCCGTTAACGATAACGCCGCCGCCCACGCCGGTACCGATGGTGACCATCACCACGTTCTGCACGCCCTTGGCAGAACCGAGCCAGGCCTCGCCCATAGCAGCGGCGTTAGCGTCGTTCTCGTACTTAACGACCGCGTCGGGGCAGTGCTCCTGGATGGCGATCTTGAGCTCGGGCAGGTTAATGGCAATGTTGGCCTTGACCTTAGCATCGCCCGATGCCGGGATGGGGCACGGAACGGCCAGGCCAATGCCCGACACAAAGGCACGCGGAATCTGGGCCTTGGCGACCACCTGGTCGATAGCCTCGGTCACCGCGGCAAAGCCCGCAGCGTCAACGATGGGAGGCGTGGGCACGCTGGCCTTGGCAAGCAGGTTTCCGTCTTCATCAAACAGACCCTCCTTGACCGAGGTACCGCCGACGTCGATGCCGATGTAATACTGCTTAGGTTCCATGGGAGCCCGCCTTTCTCGTTTAAACATTGCCTGTATGGTACCGCTCCCAAGGCAAAAACCTACCAAAAAGGGACAGGTTTGTTTTGGCAGGTTTTATCCGGGAAAACGCGAATGGCCGCTTAACACGACATTACTCAGATGTTTATCTATTTAGAGCGCTCTAGTTTATATGCGAAGCGACTTTTAATTATATCTTTCTCGAACTTTTTAAATATACAATAGGGATGCTTAGGTGTTAACTATACTTTCTTTTATACTCAATCAGGTTGGATAGGAGGTTCCGTGATCCCAAAATACGAGGCGATAGCTGCAGATATTCGTCGCACTATCGAGGATGGCACTCTTAAACCGGGCGACAAGCTTCCCACCGTCGTTGAGTTCTGCGAGCTCTATAGCGTTTCCAAAATCACCGTCAAACGAGCTATCGAGCAAATCACCGAGGAAGGTCTTATTACCAGCCGACGCGGATCGGGTACCTACGTTAAGGACACGGCGGGGCTTCCCGGCCAGGCGTTTTTCCAGGGCAAAAACGACCGTGCCCAGGGCTTTTCATATGAGCACCGCGGGGAGAAGGTGACCTCGGTGGTCTACGATTTCTCGATCGTTAATCCACCAGCGGACATCGCAGCCCAGCTGGGAATTGCAGAGGATGACTTTGCCTATCACGTCGTGCGCGTGCGTCAGGCCGATGAGAAGCCCATCGTTATCGAGTACACCTACATGCCCCTCGAGCTGATTCCAGGCCTTAAAAAGAAGGACCTGTACGGATCGGTCTACCACTTCATCCGCGAGCAATGTGGGCTGAAGATTTCGAGCTTCCACCGTACCATTCGCGCCGTGGCAGCAACCGAGGAAGAAGCCGAGCGTCTGGACACCAAACTTGGCTCTCCCCTGCTCGAGCTCACCCAGATTGGCTTTTTGGACAGCGGCGCCGCCTTTGAGTATTCGGTCTCGCGCAACGTTGGCGACCGCTTTGAGTTGCACAACGTAACGTTGGCATAGGTTTTTGTAGTCATCCGGGCGCTCGCTTTGAGCTGTTTTGTGCAGCGCCCGCGCAACACAATGGGGGTATGAACATGTCCGATTTGATTAAACTGACGCCGATCTTTCACGAGAAGATCTGGGGCGGCCGCCAGCTCGAAACCGTATTTGGTTACGACATTCCCGAAGGTCCCATCGGTGAGTGCTGGGCCATCTCGGCCCATCCCAACGGTGACTGCCAGATTGCGGAGGGCCCGTATGCCGGTCACACGCTGTCGTGGCTGTGGGCCGAGCACCGCGAGCTCTTTGGCAATTGCGAGGGCAAGGAGTTCCCGCTGCTCATTAAGATTCTGGATGCCAAGGACGACCTTTCAATCCAGATTCATCCCAACGACGAGTACGCCGCCAAGCACGAGAACGGCAGCCTGGGCAAAACCGAGTGCTGGTATGTGCTGGACTGCGAGCCCGGCGCCACGATCATCGTCGGCCAGCGCGCGCACGACCGCGCCGAGGCCGCACAGATGATCGAAGAGGGCCGTTGGGACGAGATGCTCAACGTGCTGCCGATTCACAAGGGAGACTTTTTCCAGATCGACTCCGGCACCGTTCACGCCATCAAGACCGGCACGCTGATTCTGGAGACGCAGCAGTCGAGCGACGTGACATATCGCCTGTACGACTACGACCGCCCCGGCACCGACGGCAAGCTGCGCCCACTGCACATTGAGCAGAGCCTCGAATGCATCGACTTTGATGCTCAGGCTCCGACCGACGGCACGGTGACCGCGCCCGAGGTCGATGGCGTAACCAAGCTCGAGTCCAACCCCTGCTACACCGTCGATCGCGTGCGCGTCGACGGCAGCAAGACCTTGGAGCAGCGCTGGCCCTTCATGTGTCTGTCGGTCATCGACGGCGAAGGCACCATCTGCGGCGACCCCGTCCGCAAGGGAAGCCACCTGCTGGCCCCCAGCACCGTCAGCTCCATCGACCTCGAAGGCAAGATGGAACTGATCATCAGCCACCTCTAGGTCACAACAACAACCAAAACGAAACAAGGGGCTCCCCCGTTCATCAACGGAGGAGCCCCTACTCGTATCTACATTTCAGCCCACCCGGTTCTCCAAATCAAAAAGCGGACGAGCGGAGCGGCGTTCGCAAGCAACGTTACCCAAGGACCTGGGCGGGCGTATGGGACAACATCGATCGCGAGTTCCGCACGCAAAGGAGAGCACTTAATGTGCTCTCCGTCTTGCGCAGGACTGCCCGAGCAGGCGATGTTGCCCCATACGCCCGCCCAGGTCCGCCGGGATCACGACAGCTTGACGATCGGTGCAAAACCTTTCATTAGCTTTTTGGTCTGGCCGGTCTTTTCGAATTGAACCTCGATCATGTCTCCGACGACCGAGATCACGGTACCCGTGCCAAAGGTCTTGTGGCTCACGGTATCGCCTGCGGCAAAGTCCTGCGACGCGCTAGCGCGATCGACCTTGCGCTCCACTGTCGGCGACACCTTAGATGACGGCTTTTTGGCTCGCGGCGCACCCGAACCAAAGGTCGAGGCAACACGGCCGGCGTCGGGCGAGACCCCACGATGGCGCTCGGTCCCGTAGCTGCTGCCGCCAAAGAAATCGTCAAAACTCGATCCACCGCGCGAACCGGAACCGCCGGTCGAGCGCGTATGCGAACCGAACACCTTGCCGCCATACATATCCGAACCCACGCCCGAGCCAAAGGTGCCGTGACGGTCGCCGCGCTTCTCCCAGCCCGTGCCCTCAAAACCGGCAGAACCGATACCGCTAAACTCGATATCCTCAAACGGAATCTCATTGAGGAAGCGCGAGCGCGGGTTGGCAGAGGTCGAGCCGTAGGTGCGACGCGTGGCCGCATAGGTCAGGAACAGGCGCTTACGGGCACGCGTGATGGCAACGTAGGCCAGGCGACGCTCCTCCTCGAGCTTGCCCGGGTCATCGCTGCCGCCAAAGTCGTGCACGTGCGGGAAGATGCCCTCCTCCATGCCGGCCACGAACACCGCCGGGAACTCCAGGCCCTTGGCGGAGTGGATAGTCATCATGGTGATGGCGTGCGTCTCGCCGGCCAGGGAATCCAAGTCGGAGCGCAGGGCCAGCCACTCCATGAGTGCCGGCAGCGCCTTACAGGTGAGCGGACCGTAGGTGCGCTCGATCTCGTCGGCATGCACGGCACCCGCCGGCATCTCTGTCGGCACGGCATACGCGTTGCCCGCGATGGCGGCGGCCAGGGCATCCTGCGGAGACAGCGCCGGAGCGGCCAAGCCATCGAGCGGATTAGAGCCCGCGGCGTCACGGGCGCCGACGAGCGCCTCAAACGAGGATGCCGAGGCGGACGGCCCCGGCTCGGGCGCGGGCGCGCTCACCACGACGGGCTCGGACTCGGCGCCGGCAGGCACATCGGCAACACCGGCTGCGCGCAGCTCTTCCAAGCTCTCGAGCGTGCCCTCGATATCCTCGTGCGTCTCCTCAAATTCAGCGGCGACGCCCAGGAATTCCTGGATGTTCTCGGCGCGGCTCTCGGACTCCATGGTGCCCTCGGCGCGGAAAGCCTGCAGCAGGCCCGTCTTATCGACGATCATCTCGACGACGTCCTTGAGTTCGCCGTCCATGCGGCGACCCTCGCGCACCAGGGAGACAAAGCTCGACAGGCCATTGCGCACCTTGGCGCTAAACATGCCTGTCTCGGCTGTTGCGATCTCGCAGGCCTGGAAGAACGAGCAACGGTTGTCGCGCGCCAGCTGCTCGATCTTTTGGATCGAGGTGGAGCCGATACCGCGGCGTGGCGTGTTGATGACGCGCTTGACGCTCATCTCGTCTGCCGGGTTCACGATCATCTTGAGATAAGCCATGACGTCGCGGATCTCGGCACGGTCGAAGAATCGCGTGCCGCCCACGATCTTGTAGGGCACGCCCGCGCGCAGGAACATATCTTCGAGAATGCGCGACTGGGCGTTGGTGCGGTAGAACACGGCGATGTCGTCGTAACTCGTGCCCTTGGAGTGCAGCTTCTCGATCTCGCCGGCAATCCAGCGGCCCTCGTCGCGCTCATCGCTCGCCTGGAAGGCCTGGATCTTCTCGCCATCGCCCTCGGCCGTAAACAGGCGCTTGTCCTTGCGCTGCGAGTTGTGACGCACCACGGCGTTGGCGGCGCTCAGGATATGACCCGTGGAGCGGTAGTTCTGCTCCAGCTTGACGGTCTTGCAGTTTTTAAAGTCCTTCTCAAAGTCCAGGATATTGGTGATGTCGGCGCCACGCCAGCTATAAATGGACTGGTCGTCGTCGCCCACGACCATGAGGTTTTGGTACTTGGCGGCCAGCAGGTTGGCAATCTCGTACTGGACGTGGTTGGTGTCCTGATACTCGTCGACGCTAATGTAGCGGAAGCGCTCCTGATACTTGTCGAGCACCTCGGGGCGGGTGCGCAGTAGCTCGAGCGTGCGCACGAGCAGGTCGTCGAAGTCCATCGCGTTGGCGGCGCGCAGGCGGCGCTCCAGCTCTAGGTAGACCTGCGCGGCCTTTTTGTCGTTGGGACTATCGGCGGATTTAAGCATATCCTCGGGGCCGATCATGGCGTTTTTGGCCGAGCTGATCTTGCTGCGGATCATGTTGATGGGGAACTGCTTTTGCTCGATACCGAGCGCCTGCATAATGTCGCGCACCATGCGCTTTGAGTCATCGTCATCGTAGATGGTGAACTGACCGGTGTAGCCCAGCAGGTCGGCGTCCTCGCGCAGCATACGCACGCACATGGCATGAAAGGTGCACACCCACATGCCACGGGTGCCGCTGGGAATGAGTGCCGCCAGACGCTCACGCATCTCGGCCGCGGCCTTGTTGGTAAACGTGATGGCAAGAATCTGCCAGGGCTTAACGCCCAGATCGCCGAGCATATGTGCGATGCGGAAGGTCAGGACGCGGGTCTTGCCCGAGCCGGCGCCGGCAAGCACCAGCAGCGGACCCTCGGTGGTCAGGACGGCCTCGCGCTGGGCGGGATTAAGGCTGTCGATGTCGACGAGCGGCTTGGGTGCCGGCGCGGGAGCGTCGTAGATGTCGAGCGGGACGAGCTCGGGTTCCGGCGCAGCAGGGGCGGCATATGCATCGAGCGGCACGGGTTCCGGCGCGGGCGGCACAGGTACCGCGACATTCTTTTCCCAGGGCAAGGGCTGGGTCATGGGCGACTCCTCATCTGACGGACGGCGCGCCTGCGGGCGGCGCCATAGTTTGAGCCGTACCAGTATACCGAGCCGCGCGGACACCGACGCAAATCACACCACGACTCCGTCCGCCACAATCGGGCCCGCCCAGCGGATTTGGCGCAATGGGGTCAGGTTACTTTGCACCAATCTATTGGCAATCACGAAACCGCCGATGTCATGGCAGCAGCAGCGGGCGGCGGCCAGAGCGAACAAATTGGCATGAAAAGAGGGCGGCATAGACCTTTTGGCCATGTCGCCCTCTTTGAATGACAAGTTGTCGTTCTGGCCGCCGCGCAGCATCAACCAAGTTACAGGCCGAGCATAGGCTCCAGGACGAAGAAGTACGCGAGCACCACGATGCCCAGAATGATGCGGTAGACGCCGAAGCACTTGAAGTCGTGACGGCGGACGAAGCCCATGAGCCACTTGATGGCGATGAGCGAAACCACAAAGGCCACAACGCAGCCCACGCCCAGGATAGCGACCTCGTTGGCACCGAACGTGCCGCCCTTGATGAAGTACTTGACCAGCTTGAGCGCACTCGCGCCAAACATGACAGGGATGGCCAGGAAGAACGTAAACTTGGACGCCACCGAACGCGTGCAGCCCAAAAGCAGGCCGCCGATGATGGTAGAACCGGAGCGAGACGTACCAGGCACCAGCGAAAGCACCTGGAAGCAGCCGATACCCAGCGCAGTCTTCCAGCTCAGGTCCTCGAGCGTGGCGATGGAGCCAAAGTCCAGATTCTCGTCATCGTCCTCATCCTCAGCGGTAGCCGCGGCGGGCGCCGCAAAGTGCGCACCGGCGGGACGTCCACCCGACACCACAGCACGCGAACCAAACGAACCGGCAACGGCCATTTCCTCGCGCTTGCTCGCGCGCCAGTTCTCGATCACGATAAACAGCACGCCGTACACAATGAGCGCCAGCGCCACGACGGGAGCGTTGTAGAAATGCTCCTCCATCCAGTCGTTGAGCGGCAGACCGATCGCCGCCGCAGGAATGCAACCGAGCACAATCTTGCCCCACAGCACCCAGGTGTCGCGACGGCCCTCCTTGCCCTTGCTGGGCGAGAACGGATTGAGCTCATGGAAGAACAGCACACAGACGGCCAGAATGGCCCCGAGCTGAATCACGACCAGGAACATATTCCAGAACGTCTCGCTCACGTTCATCTTGACGAACTCGTCCACCAAGATCATGTGACCGGTCGACGAAACAGGCAGCCATTCGGTGATGCCCTCGACCAGGCCCATGAAGGCAGATTTTAGAAGCTCGATAATATCCAAAGGGACCCCCTCGTTAGACACCCGCCGGTAGATGTTCTGAGGACGATGCGGGCGATGTCCCATTATCAACCGTTGGCGGTGCGACCGCGCCTACCCTTACCAAAAAACTCGCCCGTTCACAGAATTGCGAGCAGTCAAACCGAAATCCTTGGGTATAACTGCAACAAGATAAAGTGTCCGGCGGCCAACGCGCCCGCGCCCGCCCGACACACGAGCCCCGCGCCCGTGCGATAGACCAAGGAGGAAACCATGAACGAGGGCTACACCAAGGTATTTGTTTCACTCGACGGTACTGAGCAGCAGGATTTTGTGCTCGCACGCGCCATCAAGGTCGCCGCGAACAACGGCGCCAAGCTAATCATCGGCCACGTTATCGATTCCACGGCGCTCGAGAGCGCCGGTTCCTATCCGGTCGATCTGGTCAACGGCCTAGAGGAGGCATTTAAGAACTCCATCGCCAAGCAGCTCGAAGAGGCCAAGGCCAATCCCGACATTCCCGAGGTCGAGGTCATGATTCGCGCCGGCCGCATTCGCGAGACGCTCAAGGACGAGATGCTCGACGTGGTTAAGCCCGACCTGGTGCTCTGCGGCGCACGCGGCCTGTCCTCGATCAAGTATGCGCTCCTGGGCTCGATTTCGACGTTCCTGCTGCGCAATACGGACTGCGACATTTTGGTCGTGAAGTAGGTTCCTTCCCGCCGGCGCAAGGCCTGCGGGGTTATCACGCCGACGTCCTC